>SXYU01000094.1 GCA_005788235.1 Cytophagales bacterium | reverse complement strand
TGACAACTACCTCGAGGTGGATTACGACCTCAGTAAGGTGCTTTTTATCGCCACAGCCAACTCACTGGATTCCATACAGCCGGCACTTCGCGATCGTATGGAGATCATCGAGGTGACGGGTTATACCCAGGAGGAAAAATTGGAAATTGCCAAGCGTCACTTGGTCCCCAAGCAGCGTACCGAACATGGGCTTAAGCCCAAGGAGATTACCTTTGAAAAGGCAGCGCTACAGAAATTGATCGAAGAATATACCCGCGAGTCGGGAGTCAGAAGTTTGGAGCGGGTCATCGGAAAGGTGGTTCGAAACATCGCCAAGTCCATTGCCATGGAGGAGGAATATGTATCCAAAATCACCCCTGAGGCGATTCGAAAGATCCTAGGCGCTCCGATTTTTGAGAAGGAGATTTATCAAGATAACAACATTGCTGGTGTAGTGACAGGCTTGGCTTGGACCAGTGTAGGTGGCGAAATCTTGTTTATTGAATCTAGTTTGAGCAAGGGTAAAGGCAAGTTGACCCTTTCCGGTCAGTTGGGCGACGTGATGAAGGAGTCTGCTATGACAGCCTTGTCTTACTTGAAGTCCAAGGCCGAGCAATTGGGTATCGATCACCGCATTTTTGAACAATACGATCTCCATATTCACGTGCCTGCTGGAGCGGTTCCCAAGGATGGCCCTTCTGCAGGTATCACCATGCTCACTGCCATGGCCTCCGTGTTTACGCAGCGAAAAGTAAAGGCAAAAGTAGCCATGACTGGAGAAATCAGTTTGATTGGTAAAGTGATGCCTGTAGGAGGAATCAAGGAGAAAATCTTGGCTGCCAAACGTGCAGGCATCAAAGAAATCATTCTTTGTCATAAGAATAGACGGGATATTGAAGAGATTGACGCACACTACTTGAAGGGTATTCAATTCTATTACGTAACCCAAGTGGATGAAGTGCTTGATCTTGCGTTGACTGCAGTTCAAGTGGATCGTCCCTTAAAATTTAATTTGAGTTCGGATCCTACTCCCTAGGCCTAATTTGCGGTAGCGTTCTATATTTCCGTTTGTATTGATTCACCACGAATAGTTGAAGAAGATGCTTGATCCCCTTAATCTCACCCCCAGACAAATTGTCGCAGAGCTTGACAAGTACATCATTGGTCAGCAGGACGCCAAGCGCAATGTAGCTATTGCTTTGCGCAATCGCATTCGACGGATGGGGGTCACTTCGGATATCCAAAAAGACATTGTACCCAACAATATCTTACTCATTGGAAGTACGGGTGTAGGGAAAACGGAGATTGCACGCCGCTTGGCCAAGATTGCGAATGCACCCTTCACCAAGGT
Source organism: Cytophagales bacterium (assembly GCA_005788235.1). Classification (GTDB taxonomy): domain Bacteria; phylum Bacteroidota; class Bacteroidia; order Cytophagales; family Cyclobacteriaceae; genus Algoriphagus. The sequence goes on along the minus strand of SXYU01000094.1, from coordinate 5,128 downwards.
GGAGGCATCCAAGTTTACCGAAGTAGGCTATGTAGGCCGCGATGTGGAAAGCATGGTTCGTGACTTAGTGGAGCAGAGTGTTCACCTTGTTCGAGAAGCAAAAAAGGAAGAAGTGAAGGTAAAGGCAGCCGAGGCTGTGGAGGAAGTTTTGTTGGATATTTTGATTCCCCCGGTCAAAGGAATGGGATTTACAAGCAGCAATTCCTACCCTACTGAGGGCAGTTCGGTACCTTCTTCAGATCAGGAACTCAATGAGCGCACCCGTGATCGCTTCAGAGAAAAACTTCGTCAGGGGGAATTGGAGGATCGAAAGATTGAAATTCAAGTCAAGGCCTCAGCGCCCATGGGAATTGGGATGGTGGGCAATGGCATGATGGACGATGCAAGCATGGCCGGTCTTCAGGATATGATTTCGGGTATGATGCCCAAGAAAACCAAAAAGCGTAAACTCTCCATCTCCGAGGCCCGCAAAGTGCTTTTGGAAGAAGAGGTATCCAAGTTGATTGACTTTGACGAGGTAAAAGAGGAAGCGATTCGATTGGCAGAAAACAATGGAATAATTTTCATCGATGAGATTGATAAGATTGCTTCCAAGTCTGGAAAAGGAGGGGGAGGACCGGATGTGAGCCGGGAAGGAGTGCAGCGTGATTTGCTTCCCATCGTGGAGGGTTCATCTGTGACCACAAAGTATGGAGTCATTCAAACAGACCATGTGCTTTTTATTGCTGCTGGGGCCTTTCATGTGAGTAAGCCATCCGACCTGATTCCAGAATTACAGGGACGTTTTCCCATTCGTGTTGAACTTCAGGCTTTAACCAAGGAGGACTTTACCCGCATCTTGAAGGAACCCAAAAATGCTTTGACCAAGCAGTACCAGGCACTTTTTGAAGTGGAGGAAGTGTACCTAGATTTTACGGATGATGCCATTGAAGAGATTGCTAGCCTTGCCTTTTTGATCAATCAGGAGGTGGAAAATATCGGTGCCCGTAGACTTCACACCGTGATGAGTCACCTGCTCAATGATTTTCTGTTTGAAGTTCCTGATTTTATAGGACCCAATTCAAGAATTAGTATTACTCAGGAGATGGTGAAAGAACGCCTGAGTTCCTTAGTGAAAAATCGAGATTTATCGCAATACATCCTGTAGGTTTGAAATGATGAAGGGAGGTAAATCAGGATGGATTAGCCTGCAGTTCCAGGTTTTTTAGGGCTATCCCACCACTCAAACTTGCAATTGGCTGCACTCAAGTCTTTCCATTCCTTGCTCAATACCGAAAATGCAAACTGCCCTGCAGTAGGGAGATTGTCTAGATTTACACCCAAGTGTACAATTAATTCAGTGAGTCCAGGATTGTGGCCCACCAGTACCAGGGTTTGGACTTGATCCGACTGGGATTGAATAAAGTGGAGTAAATGGCTTGCTGAAGCATGGTAAAGGGATTTTTCCCAGTGAATTTTTGCTTCTGGGTACCCAAGGACGGCTGTGCTGAGGAGGGTGGTTTGTTTTGCTCTTTGGGCAGTGGAGGAGCAGATTAGGTCTATTAGGACCCCTCGATTTTTAAGAGAAGCGGCCATTTGGGGTGCGTCTCTCAACCCTCGTTCGGCTAGTGGTCGATCATAGTCTGGGAGTGAGTAATTTTCCCAGTCCGATTTGGCGTGTCGAATCAAAATTATTTTTTTCATTTCTAGATAAAAAGAACGATTATTTTGTTTTTTTTAATTGAATAGTTATTTTTATCCCTCTTTTATTTCCAATTTATCACAATTTATTATGTTTACCGGGACAGTAAAATTTTACAATGAAGCCAAGGGTTTTGGATTTATCGTTGATGACGAAACTCAAAATGACGTGTTTTTGCATGCCACAGGCTTAGTAGACAAAGTTGCTCAAAACGACAAAGTTACTTACGACATTAAGGAGGGTAAAAAAGGACCCAACGCAATCAACGTGAAAAAGGCCTAAGTTTTCCTAAGAATAGCTTGGTTCATAAAATCCTTCAAATTCAATTTGGAGGATTTTTTTATTGTTTTTGGCTCATATCCGCTTTTTTGCTGACAATTAGTCAGTTTGTTTTAGAAATATTTTTATCACTTCTAGCAAACTTCTAGTCGTTTTGAGGGTTAAATTAGTGATCTTTCAAGAGGTTGGTTAATTCTTGTTAAGGAAACTTACCTGAAAAAAAAATCGGCGTAAAAATTGAAATAAGTAAATAATAGTAAATCATCTGATTTTAAATAGCGATAACAATGAGTAAAAAACAATTCTTTCTCGGGGTCCTAGTGGCCGCATTGGTAGGTGGATTCGTGGCAGTAGCGGGAGTGAGTTTTTTAATGAGACCGCAAAACGCCAGTACCTTTGATGAAAAACAAAAATCTAGTTTTGTCAATTTGCTTGGAGGTGAGGAGTTTACAGTTCCAGATGGCATCAACTTTATTGCTTCTGCGCAGCAAGTAACTCCTGCAGTAGTGCATGTCAAAAGCCAAGTCTCTTATTCTTCCCGGTCACGTGGACAGCGTGACCCTTTTGAAGAGTTTTTTGGAATTCCCCAGCCTGAGTCTGGGCCAAGAAATCCAGAGAGAGACATGCCAATCAGTTCGGGATCAGGGGTAATCATCTCTGCTGATGGGTACATCGTTACCAATAATCACGTGATTGAAGGAGCTACTCGAGTGGATATTTCTTTGGATAACAACAAGCGCTACGAAGCCACGGTGGTGGGAACAGATCCAACAACCGATCTGGCTTTGTTAAAAATTGAAGGCGATAATTTTCCATTCATCAAGTTTGGAGATTCAGACCAAACCAAAATTGGTGAATGGGTACTGGCTGTAGGTAACCCATTTGATCTCAACTCCACCGTAACTGCCGGCATCATCTCTGCGAAAGCGAGAAACATAGGTATTCTTCAGGGTGTAGAAAACAACCTGCAGATTGAATCCTTTCTTCAAACCGACGCCGTGGTTAATCCGGGCAATTCCGGAGGAGCCTTGGTGAATTTGGCAGGTGAACTCATAGGTATCAATACAGCCATTGCTTCTAGTACAGGCACATTTAATGGCTATTCATTTGCTGTTCCGAGTTCCTTGGTAAAAAAGGTGATGGATGACCTATTGAATCATGGAGCAGTTCAGCGCGGACTATTGGGCGTACAAATCCAGGATGTAAGTCCTGAATTGGCAGACTATTTGGGTAAGAAATTTCCTGTAGAACAAGGGGTCTATGTTGGGGGAGTCAATGAGAATTCTGCTGGAAAAGAGGCCGGAATAAAAGAAGGAGATATCATTGTAGGTATTGACGGTAAGTCGGTAAATAATGTGGCCAATCTACAAGAATTGGTTGCTAGAAAACGGCCTGGTGATAAAGTAGAAGTGAGCTATCTCAGAGATGGAAAAACGCTGAAAACAACCGCTACGCTCAAAAATTTCTCTGGAGACACCAATATTGTCAAAAAAGAAGCACCAAAAGTATTCTCTTTTGAAGGACTTCAATTGGAGGATGTCAAGCAGCAAACAAAAGATCAATTGAAAATTACCGGAGGCGCGGTCATCAAGTCCAATGCCAATGAAGCTTGGAGAGCAGCAGGTGCTCGAAATGGATTTATCATTACTTCGGTAATCTCGGATAAGGGTCGCAGGCGGGTGACCAGTGCAGCAGAAATGATTGACTTCTTGGAAGATTCCAAAGGAGAAGAGATTGTGGTCTTGGGCATGTTCCCAGACGGCACTGAATACTATTTTGAAATCAAACTAGAGTAATTGTTTCTCTATTAAAATGGACAAACAAATTAAACCGGAGAAATCCGGTTTTTTTTATTTCCGAATTTGCTTACTTTTTATTGTTCAAACCCAAAATCACCATGAAAAAAATCCTCAGTTACTGCCTCATTTACCTTGGTTTAGGGGCTTCAGTTTTTGCACAAACGATCAGTCTGGCAGGAAACAGCCCTGTTCCTGGAATTTCAAAAGACCGAATCGCTAAGATTGATGCCATGCTTGAGGCAGCCATCAAATCGGAAGAGGTGCCCGGCTTAGTAGCCATGATTGTCAAAGATGGAAAGATTGTCTACCATGCAGCCAAAGGATTTGCAGATGTCGCCGATGGTAAAAAGATGGATAAAAATTCTATTTTTCGAATTGCTTCTCAAACCAAAGCGATTACGTCTACGGCAATCCTGATGTTATATGAAGATGGAATGATTCAACTAGATGATCCGATCTCCAAATACATTCCTGAATTTGCCAATCCCCAGGTTTTGGTTTCTTTTCGCTATGCGGACAGCAGTTACACGAGCAAGCCAAGTTCTAAGGTGATTACGATTCGTCACCTTCTAACCCATACTTCAGGTCTAGGATATGGGGTGATTGATGGAGATGAACGGATGAAAATGATCTACCACAAGGCAGGTGTTGTCGACTTATTTACCACAGAAAAAATTTCTATTGGAGAGAGTGTCAAGCGCCTAGCCAAACTGCCTTTGCACCACGAGCCCGGTACCAAATTTACCTACAGCGAAGGCTTAGATGTGTTGGGTTATTTGGTAGAGCTTGTCTCTCAAAAACCTTTTGATGTGTTTTTGAAAGAACGAATTTTTGACCCACTTGGCATGAATGATACGCGATTTTACCTCAATGAAGCCCAAGGAGAGCGTCTAGTGGATGTCCACACCTACAAGGAAGGCAAATGGCAAGAGTATCCTGTTACCTTTTATGACCCAGCCTATCCAAAAACAGGAGCCAAGACTTTCTTTTCTGGAGGTGCCGGCTTATCTAGCACTACGGAAGATTATGCCAAATTCCTGCAAATGTACCTGAATGGGGGAAGTTACAATGGTGTACGATTGTTAAGCTCTCTTACCATCCAAACGGCTATGAAAAATCAGGTGGGTGACCTTTGGAATTCCACTAAATATTATGGTTTAGCTTTCGGTGTTGTGACTGATAAAGGGGAAGCTCAAGGGGGTCAAGGAAGCGAAGGCACTTTTGACTGGGGAGGGTACTTCAATACCCAGTATTTTGCAGACCCCAACCATAAGGTTATTGGATTGCTCTTCAAACAAACTTCAGGTGCTGGCAAGGGCGATCAGACAGGTTGGAAGTTTAGACAAATGGTCTTTAGTGCAGTGGAGTA
>SXYU01000093.1 GCA_005788235.1 Cytophagales bacterium | reverse complement strand
TTTGATAAAGTCAGCATTGATCGAAGAAGCATCAACCTTTTCGACACGTTCAAATTGAGTTGCATTGCCTACTTGACGGTCGATTCGACTTTCTTCAAAAAATTGAAAAGCTGCTGTAATTTTTGCTTGGTCATAAAGCTTAGAAGGGTTTGTGGTCTTCCAGTTGAGCTGCTGCATCATCCAGCGTTGAGGGCCATAATCCCACCTTGCAAATCTTAATTTTCCGTTATTCCTTTCAATTAAGCGGTCGTAACGAGGAATATTACTGGTAGATGAATAATGAAATCCATAGTCGATGGTCGAATTTTCGGAACCTTTGAAACTGATTTTCTGCATCAGATTCACCTGCTTGTAGCCAGAGCCTATCTGTTTTCTTGGATTGGAGTTGGTGATTTCTTGGTCTATCCCATTGATTCTTTCCACAAAGGAGTACCGAAGGTAAGAGCCTTGACCTTTATTTTTCCCCATGATCAAATCTCCAAAGGAAAAGTGGGAGGCACTTGTAACGAATGCCCATTTCCCTTTGCCATAAGTAAAATCTGCATGAAACGTTTCTTCCGAGTAGGCGGAGGAAAACCGACTTACCACATTTCCTTTGAGTTGCTGATTTTCATGATCTGCACGTAGCGTTTCAAAGACCATCACCCCACCAATGGCATCTGATCCGTACATTACTGCTCCTGGTCCAAAAAGAACCTCTGTATTTTGAAGTGAAAATGGGTCGATTGAAATCACCTGTTGGAGGTTGCCACTTCTAAAAATTGCTGTATTCATCCTCACCCCATCGATGGAGTAGAGGAGTCGATTGGCTGAAAATCCCCGAATCATGGGGCTTCCACCTCCCAATTGACTTTTTTGAACAAATACTTCTCCTGAGGATCCTAACCAGTCTGCAGTAGTGGCGGGATTGCGCAAGTCAAGCCATTCTGATTTTAGCTGTCGCAATTTCCCGGGCACATCGGCTTCGTTTTGGTTCCACCGTGATGCAGAAATAACCGTAGTGGCAAGGGTAAGGGAACTGAATTCTAGGTAAATCAAGTAATTCAATGCCTCGAGTTCTTCCCAAGAAAATGTTTTGTTTTTGTATCCTAGCAGAGAAAAAGTAAGTGGATTTCTACCTTGAAACTCGGAAAGGCTGGCAATTCCTTCTTCTGTAGTGAAGTTGCTTGCTTTTGATTTTCTATCAAAAATCTGGACTCCTGTAAGTGGTTTTTGGCTTTCGGAATCGAGGACAAGGAGTTGCTGAGCTAGTGCAATAGGACTAGTTCCAATTAGAAGTAAAAGAAAGTAACTTAAGAATTTCATTTCGAATTGCGGAATCAAAATTAAGAATTGAATTCACAGGAACGTAGGAAGATTTAGATGAATGGTATTTTTTTAACTCTGTGTGATTTAGTTCACTAAATTCAAACCCTGTGCTGATTCATTTTTGCTGCCTACTTTTAATTTATGATACGAGATTTGCTGAGGCAAATACTTCCTAGTCTATCTAACCCTAAATTATTCGATCATTTGTTGGAAAGGGTTTAGTTTACGACTTCTGAATTAGGAAAAACGCTGATGGAACCTAGCCAATTTATGTAGTCTGTTCCATTGTTTTTGAAGGGATCCATCATGATCATGCGGGTGGATGAAGATGGAAAAGAGCTTTTTTTATATTACCTAGAACTTGGGGAAACCTGTGCTTTGTCCTTGACCTGCTGCGCTACAGCAAAACCTAGTGAAATCAAAGCTGTTATAGAGGAGTAAGCCACTTTACTTTTTATCCCAATTCAAGTTCACGAGGAATTGGTGGATGATTTCAAGAAAGGAAAGGATTTTGTTTCAAGCACCTACCTACACCGTTTTCAAGAGTTGCAGGCCGTATTGGATGCCATAGTTTTCAAGCGAATGGATGAGTGATTGATGAATTACATTGTCACAAAGATGATGCAATTGGAAAAGAAAAAATGGATTGAATTGGGAAGAAATGTTATTTACATTCGAGACGACTTCGAAGAATTGATTGCCAAATAGTTAACGTAAAAGAGCAGAGGTAGTATTAGTCTGAAAAGCCATTTGAATGGAATCACCCTTGGTGAATCGCTCTTCCAAAAAGCTCTGATGGAAATTACCCATCACCATTATTCCTGTATTTGAAGGTGTATTTAACTAGCCTTGTATCATTTGTCACCGCTTTTTAGGAGCTGGGTATGCTATTTTTGGGAAGTTAATTCTAACTTGTCATCCTGATGGACGTTATCGTAATTATTGGTTTTGCTGCTGCTATTTTGATTGGAGTAAGTTTGGGTTTGATAGGTGGAGGAGGTTCTATTTTAACCGTTCCTGTTCTAGTTTATATTTTGGGGATAAATCCTGTTTTGGCCACTGCCTATTCCTTGTTTGTGGTTGGGAGCACTTCTCTGATAGGTACGGCCACTTACATGAAAAAAGGATTGGTGAATTACAAAACCGCCTTAGTATTTGCCATCCCCTCTTTTATTGCCGTTTTTTTGACACGAAAATTTCTTGTCCCAGCACTTCCTGACCATTTGTTTTCCATAGGCGAAGCAATAATTACCAAAAATATCGGGATCATGGTGTTTTTTGCGCTGATTATGCTTGCCGCTTCTTACTCCATGATTACCACCAAAAAATATGTGGATTCTGACGAAGACGCACCGGTTTCATTCAACTTTCCTATGATAGCGCTGGAAGGATCAGTGGTAGGAGTCATTACTGGTATTGTTGGGGCAGGTGGTGGCTTCTTGATTATTCCAGCCTTAGTTTTGCTAGCCAAGCTGCCCATGAAAATGGCGGTTGGGACTTCTTTACTGATTATTGCTGCCAAATCACTCCTAGGGTTTTTGGGGGATCTTTCAACCCAGACGATTGATTGGCAGATGTTACTGATCTTCACATCACTATCTATTGTCGGAATTTTTATCGGAAGTGCCCTATCCAAAAAAATAAATGAAGAGATTCTGAAAACAGGTTTTGGATGGTTTGTGTTACTTATGGGAATCTATATTATTACAACAGAATTAATGGCTATCTAGACTGTTATGCAAGCATACTTTCAAGTCTTCTTAGATGGATATTACGGGTATTGGAACTACCTCAGCGTGGAAATTTTGTACCCCTCTTGGCATAACTATTTTTGGTGGCTATTGGGTATTTCCTTAGTGGTTTGGAGTCTTGAATTGGTTTTCCCTTGGCGCAAAAATCAGGCAGCTCTACGGGAAGATTTTTGGTTGGATGGCTTTTACATGTTTTTCAACTTCTTTATCTTCTCCCTGATTGGTTACAATGCGGTATCCAATGTAGCCGTTGAAGTATTCAATGATTTCCTAGCGCTTTTTGGAATCAACAATTTAGTAGCATTCCAGATTGCTTCATGGCCAATTTGGTCTCAATTCCTGCTTTTATTTTTGGTAGCAGACTTTATTCAGTGGAACGTACACCGTTGGTTGCATTACAGTCCTTGGCTTTGGGAATTTCATAAGGTCCATCATTCTGTGGAGCAGATGGGATTTGCGGCACACTTGCGCTACCATTGGATGGAGACGATTGTCTACAAAACAGTCCAATACATTCCACTTTCCATGATTGGCTTTGGGTTAGATGATTTCTTTATCCTGCACATGGTTACTATATTAATTGGTCATTTGAACCATGCGAATGTGAAAATCACCTATGGACCTCTGAAGTATGTCTTAAATAATCCAGTCATGCACTTGTGGCACCATGCCAAGGAAGTTCCAGCGAATCGTAATGCCGTGAACTATGGAATTTCGCTCAGCCTCTGGGACTACCTTTTTGGTACTGCCTACATTCCCAATCAAAACGCAAATCAGCAATTGGGTTTTGAGGATCAAGAAACTTTTCCGAAGACATTTTTTCAGCAACTTACCCATCCATGGAACGGTAAGAAATAAGGCTACTTGAGTTCCAGAACAACTAGATGCTGTCCCGTTTTAAAATTATCCCCGCTTTGGCATTTTATTGAGAGTAATTCCTTTTTGCATCCTGGATTTGAAAGTAAGTAAGTCTTCAGGCGCTTTTTTGCTGTGTTTAGTGCTGCGGCCTTGCACTCGTGCACGCCACATTTTGAATGAACTTTTTTTCATTTGAAGACGCATCAGTTGAATGGTCTCTCCCTCAGTAATTCCAAATTGACTCAAAATAGCATCAAAAGGAGTGCGGTCCTCCCAGGCCATTTCGATAATGCGATCAATATCCGAGAGCGGAAGCTCTTTTAATTTTTTCATATTCTTAAAACCTTGAGCTGCTCCCAAGGTTTTAAGAATATGAAAATTTCTGTGGTCTGGTTGAAGCGCGATTTGAGGTTGAGTGATCACCAACCCTTAGCTGAAGCCATTGCCGCAGGATTTCCAATACTTCTTTTGTTCTGCTTTGAACCTTCCCTGCTGGCTGCTTCGCAAAGCAGCGATCGGCATTGGCGCTTTGTCTGCGAAAGCCTCAAAGACATGGAGCAGCGATTACTTCCACTGCAGGCCAATCTATTGATCGTTAGAGCCGAAGTAAAAACGGTTTTTACACAAATCCAGCAAGATTATTCCATAAGGTCCGTCTATTCGCATCAGGAAACAGGTATTGCGGTCACATACGCCCGTGACCGGGAGATGGCAGCTTATTTCAGCGCCCAGGGCATCCCTTGGAAAGAATACCAGCAGCAGGGTGTGCAGCGTAAACGCAAAAATAGAAGGGGATGGGAGTCTTTTTGGCATGCGTTCATGACTGCACCACTCGCTCATCCAGAATTCGATCGTGCTGCCTTCGTTCCGATTCCTGAAGCGCGACAACTCCAGCAGGTCTTTACCACTTTGCCTGAAATTTGGACTACTTCTCAAGATATTATGCAGCCTGGAGGAGAAAGAAATGGACGTAAGTACTTGAAAAGTTTTCTTGAGGATCGTGTCAAAAACTACAGCAAACAGATTAGTAAGCCCGAAGGAAGTCGAACAGGCTGTAGCCGCCTATCGCCTTATTTGGCTTGGGGATGTCTTTCTCATCGAGAGGTGTTTCAAGCTTCTATGGAAAAGTCAGCTATTGGTTTTCAGACGCGTAACCTAGCTAATTTCCAGTCCCGCTTGAAGTGGCATTGCCACTTTATCCAAAAATTTGAGATGGAGTCCCGTATGGAAAAAGAGCCTATCAACCGTGGATTTTTATCCTTTCCCTACACCCCACAACCTGTCTGGATTAAAGCTTGGGAACAGGGTAAGACAGGCTTTCCCCTCGTGGATGCCTGTATGCGTTGCTTGCGTGCGACAGGCTACCTTAATTTTCGCATGCGGGCCATGGTGGTCTCTTTTCTTACGCATCATTTGGGCCAGGCTTGGAACTCGGGTGCTGACCACCTAGCTCAGCAATTTTTAGATTTTGAGCCAGGTATCCACTATCCTCAACTTCAAATGCAAGCTGGTGTCACGGGCATCAATACCGTGCGTATCTACAATCCCATCAAACAATCTCAAGAGCAGGATCCAGAGGGAGTCTTTATTCGTAAATGGGTGCCAGAGCTGGCGGCAGTACCTCTTGCATTTTTGCATACACCTTGGGAACTAACTCCTATAGAATTGCAAGAGCTGGGATTTGCCTATGGTGAAACCTACCCTTATCCTATAGTCGAAGTGGAAAAAGCAGCTTCTGAGGCTAGAGATCGCATCTGGGCGGCTCAAAAGGCTCCTGAAGTGGTAGCAGATGCGTTACGCGTATTGGCCAAACATACCCTTTCTAAACGTTGGTCCTAACATGAAAAAGCAACACTTACCCACGAAAACCTGTGTGGTTTGCAACCGTCCCTATACGTGGCGAAAAAAATGGGAAAAAAACTGGGAAGAAGTAAAATATTGCTCAGACCGCTGTAGGGGAGATGCTAAAAAATTAAAATCGTCTTAGCGGAACGAGGCAGCATAAAATGCCAACCAAAGCAATAAGGGTAGGAAATAGGACAGCAGTACCACAGGAATGCTTTCTTGGATGCTTCTACGGCTAAGCGTATGAAATCCAACCACCCATACTACTCCATAGCCAATTTCGAATAGATTTAGTAAGGATAGGGGGTATTGAAATCGTTCTTGCACATTTTCTGGTCCCAGGAGCCAGAGAGCAGATAGTGGCTCAAAATTTTGAATTTCCAGGTAACTCACCGTTCTCGTAGGATTTAGGTACCAGAGTAAGCGGAGTAGTTCGGGGAAAATAAAGATGAGTTCGGCTACTAAGGCGAATTGCCATAGCACTTTAAATTTGACTTTGTATCCGATAGTCAAGCCAATGGACCAGAAAAGAAAGGCGATTACAGTAAACTTCCAGAGTAGTGCAAAGGGTGTCCAAAGGTAGTTTAGCGTGTTAAAAATATGAAAAAATAGCAAGTCACCCTGAGCCTCCAATCGTTCCGAATCAGGAATGGATTCTAATACGAGCGTATTCGTCAAGTATCTGATTACAAGAAAGGTAAGTACAAGTACAACAAAGAAAAGTCGCTTATCAAAGTCTAGGGCCTCTGAAACTTTTTGAGTCAAGGGGGATGGTGCTGTTGCCATTTTCTCGTCTTATCCCTGTAAATCTAAACGTTTGTATTGAATTCACCGTAGATTTGCAGCGTAAACCAACTAAGAGCTATGCGTCAGGTCTTTCATCTGCTTGCTTTTCTTCTTTTTTTTATGTGCCTCCCTGTAGAAAAGGTACAGGCACAAGCACCAGGAACAGCAAATGGTCCTTATTTGCTTTTGGATAGGGGATTGCAATACCGAATTACAAAGTCGATTAATAGCATGTATAATTTTGATTTCGCCACTGCGGAACGGGATTTTGCTGTGATCATGTACCAATATCCCGAGCATCCTTTACCAGATTTTTTGATGGCTATTAGCTACTGGTGGCGGATTGAAATTAATGTCGATAACAAGCGATACGACAATATTTTCATCCAATACCTAGACCGCGCCAATGCCAAAGCTGAAAAAATGTTGAATCAGAATCCTAAAAATAAGGAGGCGGCATTTTTTTTGGCGGCAGGGCATGGGTTTCAAGGCCGCTTGTATAGCGAACGTAAAAGTTGGACTAAGGCCACATTTGCTGGGAAAAATGCGTTGAAATACATGGAAATGAGTAGGGGAGAACAGGAGTTTAACCCTGAACTCCTGTTAGGTGATGCCTTATTCAACTATTTCTCAGTGTGGATTCCTGAGAATTATCCCTTGTTGAAGCCCGTGCTGGCACTATTCCCAAAAGGAAACAAAAAACTGGGTCTATCACAACTTGAAAAGGTAGCGTCAAACGCTTTCTATACACGAGTAGAAGCGCAATACTTTCTTTTTAGGTTGTACGGTTCAGAGGAGAAAAGGCCAGAAGATGCCTTAAGAATAGTGGAATACCTTCACGAAAAATTTCCTAACAATCCCTATTTCCACCGGTCCTATGCGCGCTACCTCTATACGACTGGAAAGTGGACGCAGGCCATGCAGCAATCCTTGGAAATCATAGACCGGATGGAGAAGAAGCAATTTGGATACGAAGCCACCAGTGGTCGTTATGCTTCATTTTATTTGGGGGAATACTATTACCGTGTAGGAAATATCCTAGAGGCAAAGCGCTATTATTCCAAGACTGCAACTCTTGGGGAAGAATCTGAATCGCAGGAGAGTGGCTATTATTTGTACTCCTTGATTTCTTTAGGAAAGATTGCTACTGCCGAAAAAAATAAAGCTTTGGCAAGAACCTATTTCAACCAAGTGAAGAGGTATGCAAAACGTAAGCATCCGGCGCATCAGGAAGCAAGAGATTTTATCAAAAAAAATAGACTGTAAGGAAGGTTAACCCTAATTTTTTTCGTTTGCCATAGATAATTTGAATTCGTGGAACAATGAGATCTAAATAAGTCGATTATTCGTTTTATTGTACGGAATCTTTAACAAAATTCGGATTTTATCTTAAAAAACATTCGCTTACTTGTAGAACTTTCATCATTTATTGTAAATTTGTACCACATAATATTTTGTAAAGCGCAAAAAAATGGATAGCAGCATTCGAATTAAGTTTGATAAAATTGACCGGAGTATTTTGGAAATACTTCAGAGCAATGCCAAAATCACCAATGCTCAACTTTCAAAGGATATAGGACTATCTCCTGCTCCTACTTTGGAGCGTGTGAAAAAACTAGAGCAATCAGGGATAATTAAAAGTTACCACGCAAAGTTGGATCCAGAGAAAATCGGATTGGGCGTAAGCACCTTCGTTTTGGTAAGCTTGATTGGCCACAATAAGGGGAATATCGATGCATTCATGAAAGAAATTAACCTGATTCAGGAGGTGATTGAATGTCACCATATCACTGGAACAGGCGATTTTATCTTAAAGATTATTGCCAAGGACATCATGGCTTATCAAAAATTGATGTTGGAAAAGGTTTCTGAAATCAAAGAAGTAGACTCCATGCAATCCATGGTGATTCTTTCTACTTTTAAGGATTCGAAAGTGCTTCCAATTCCAGCTTAATTAGCCAAAAAGAATATTAGGGTGGCTTGCCACCCTTTTTTTTGAATACCATGACAGAAAACCCCTGGAAAACTAAATCCAAATCAACGGTATACGAGAATCCATGGATTCGTGTGGAGCACCACGAAGTAATCACCCCTGCAGGAAAGGATGGGATTTATGGCAAGACCCATTTCAAAAACAAAGCCATTGCCATCCTTCCGATTGATCAAGAAGGGAATACTTGGTTGGTAGGTCAATACCGCTATGCGCTTGATGCCTACTCTTGGGAAGTTCCGATGGGTGGAGGCCCTCTGGAACTGGATACGCTGGCTTCTGCAAAGCGAGAATTGAAAGAAGAAACAGGGCTGACAGCTAGCCAATGGACTGAGCTGCAGTTAATCCATACCTCCAACTCAGTGACCGATGAGGTGGGGTATATTTATCTGGCTCAGGGACTGACTGAAGGCGAACCAGAATTTGAAGATACTGAAGACATTAGCATCAAAAAACTTTCATTTTTGGAAGCATTGGACTGGGTGATGCAGGGTAAAATTACCGATTCCTTGTCTGCAATTGCCATTTTGAGGGTAGCTAGGGTCTTAGGGTATTAAATCATGGCAGTACGTGAACAAGTAAAAACCACTTTTCTTTTGGCTTATCCGGTGATGCTCAGTCAGCTAGGACAAGTAGCTGTAGGCGTTGCTGATTCCATGATGGTTGGGCGTTTGGGTGCATTGGAACTTGCTGCCTCCTCGCTAGCCAACAGTATTTTTTTTGTACTCCTCATGTTTGGAATCGGGATTTCGATGGGATTGACGCCCTTAGTATCCAAGGCCTATGGCAAGGGGAAAACCAACCAAATATCCAGACTCTTTAGCAATAGCCTATTGATCAATTTTTTAACAAGCCTTGTAATGCTTGGTTTGGTTCTTTTATTTTCAAGAAATCTCAATTTATTAAATCAGCCTAAAGAAGTAGAAGCTTTGGCATTGCCCTTTTTATTGATCATCACGGCCTCAATGGTTCCGCTGATGGTATTTCAAGCGTTCAAGCAGTTTGTCGAAGGCCTATCGCAAACCAAGCAAGCCATGTTCATCACCATTGCTGCCAATCTGGTCAATGTATTTCTGAATTGGTTGTTGATCTGGGGTCATTGGGGATTTCCTGAGCTTGGTTTTTTGGGAGCTGCATGGGCAACGTTAATTTCTCGTGTATTAATGATGGTGCTGATGGGTTTCTATGTGCTTACATCAAAACGCTACCATGATTTTGAAATTCAAATTCTTCGATTCAAACCCAATTGGACACTTTGCCAGCGGATTTTGAAAATAGGTGTTCCTACTGGCTTTCAATTTATTTTTGAGGTATCCGCTTTTAGTGCAGCAGCCATCATGATGGGTTGGATTGGTGTCAATGCGCTCGCTGGACATCAAATCGCCTTAAACCTGGCTTCCATCAGTTACATGATGGCAACAGGATTGGCTACGGCTGGGATGATTCGTGTCAGTCATTACATTGGTAAAGAAGACTTCAAAGGAATGCGGGAGGCAGGAATGGTGGCTTTCGGAATGGTAGCTACCTTTATGTTTGTTTGTGCGCTACTATTTTTCTTGCTCCGCTTCTATCTACCCACACTATACATTGATGATCCACAAGTTATTTCGCTAGCTGCTTCGCTATTGGTTTTGGCGGGATTATTTCAACTTTCGGATGGAATCCAAGTGGTAGGCTTGGGTGTCCTTCGTGGCTTAGAGGATGTCAAGGTGCCTACCTTAGTCACTTTTTTAGCCTATTGGGGACTTGGACTTCCTCTAGGATATTTCTTTGCATTTAGTTTGGGTTTTGCAGAAAAGGGGATTTGGATTGGGTTGTTAATAGGGCTTACACTTACTGCAGGAATGCTCCTGTATCGATTTAATCGACTAAGTAAAAGGAAGATAAACTCAACAATCCTTTCCTAAATTTCTAGCTGCGGCTGTGTTTTTTTAGGAGGGAAGAAGTATCTTGACGGTTCAAAAATTTATCCTTATGAATCGACTCCTGCTCTCCATCGCCTTTTCCTTTTTTATTTATCCAGTCTTTGCCCAAGAGCCAGCTGTACTTTCTGTTCGCGAGCAAGCAGCAGTAGTGGACGGGTGGTTGGAAGATCGTATCCAGCAAGTATTGCCTAGCTTGATGACTGAGACGGGCATTGATTTTTGGATAGTAGTTTCCCGCGAATACAACGAGGATCCAGTGATCCGGACGCTCTTGCCAGCTACTTGGCATGCTGCGCGTAGACGCACCATCCTGTTGATGTATCAGCCAAGTCCAAATGCTCCTGTAGAAACCTATGCAGTGGCGCGCTACGATGTAGGTAAATCATTTAAAAAGGCATGGAATCCAGAAGAACAACCCGATCAGTGGAAGGCATTACTTGAGCTTATTGAAGCCAAGAAACCCAAAAAAATCGGACTGAACTTCTCCAAGGATTACGGCCATGCGGATGGACTTACGCACTTCGATTACGAGGAGTTGATGCGTATTCTTCCAGCTCAAGAGAAGGCTAAAATAGTTTCTGCCCAGACGCTAGCCGTGCGCTGGTTGGAAACGCGAACTGCAGCGGAAATGGCATCCTACAAGCACATTCAAGAATTGGCACATTACATCATTGCTGAAGGACTTTCAGATCGGGTGATCACTCCGGGAGTCACTACTACCGAAGATGTGGTGTGGTTTTACCGAGAGAAAATCAAAGAGATGAAGCTAGATACCTGGTTTCACCCAACAGTGGACATCCAAAGGCCAGATCCAAGTTCTCAGGAGGCTTCTAGATCCTTTGCCATACGTCCCACAGAACAGGTGATTCTTCCGGGGGATTTGCTGCATATTGATTTTGGTATTACCTATTTGCGCCTGAATACAGATACACAGGAGTTGGCCTATGTGCTCAAGGCTGGCGAAACCGAAGTTCCAGCCTACTTGCAAGATGCCTTGAAGGTGGGTAATCGCTTGCAGGATATCCTTACCACCAATTTTACCACTGGAAAAACAGGCAACCAAATTTTGAAGTCTGCACGAGACCAAATGGCAAAAGAGGGGATCAAAGGAAGTATTTATACCCATCCCTTGGGTTTCTATGGGCATTCAGCTGGCCCTACCATTGGGATGTGGGATAATCAAGGGGATACGCCGGGTGCAGGAGATTTTCCGATGCATGCCCATACGGGCTATGCCATTGAGTTGAATGCTGTGGTCTTCGTTAAAGAATGGAACAAGGATGTTCGCGTAATGCTTGAAGAAGGGGCTTATTTTGATGGTAAAAAAGTAACGTACTACAATGGTCGTCAAAAATCTATTCTCGCCATTCCGCGAAAAAGTGACTACCTAGGTTACTGATAGCGATTCTAGTTTTCGGTCGCTTTTGGTGAAAATCAAAAGCAGAAATCCCAGAAAAGCAACTCCTGCAGAAAACAAAAAGGCTGTTTGAAAATTTTCCGCCTTGTTGTTGTACAACCAGCTAGATACAAGGGCACCTAGTCCGATTCCTAATTCTAGGAAAATATACATGGTGGCTAAGGCTCTACCTCTATAATTATCAAGGGACCGATCTACTACCCAGGCCGTAGTTGTAGGGCTATACATGCCGACTGCAGCTCCAAAGAGCACGGCTCCACCGAGCAACATGATTTTGGTTGTAGCAAAAGCCACGGCAATCATGGCCAAGACCATGACGGCGCTCGCTACACGCATCACCCTCACTCGTCCGACTCGATCGGATGCTCGCCCAGCAATCAACCGAACACCAAGTGAAGAGAGTGTAAATATGGCAAAGAATAGCCCTTTATTTTTGATTCCAAGGTAGCTAGAAAGATCAGGAACCAAGGTAAGGACTACCCCAAAGGAAAAGACAGACAGAAATAAGATGGTGGAAGGAAGTAGCACTCTTTTTTCTAGGATTTCGTTTTTGTCCAACTTAAAGAGCTCTAGTCTGAGGGCTTCTTTTTTAGGTAGCGTTTCTTTCAGACGAATCAAAATGAGTATTGAAAAAATTGCCGTAAAGGCTGCAGCATAGAAAAGTATGTTGATGTGCCAGATACTTGCTATCCACCCTCCAAGTGCAGGACCCGCAGCCATTCCCAAGGAACCAAAAAGCGATTGAATTCCCAAGGCTTCTCCACGCTGCGCAAATGGGACCGTATCGGCAACATAAGCCGATGTACCTGTTGGGGTGAAGCCAGCAGAAAAACCGTGTGCAAATCGGAGAAATAAAAAGCCACTTACAAAGTGAAGGAGTGGGTAGCCTAAGCCAACCACAAAGCAGACACTAGCCCCAAAAATCATCACGGGAATTCGCCCAATTTTATCGGCAAGCTTTCCGCTAAAGGGCCTCGAGAGTCCAGCAGATAGGGTAAAAAGGGCAATAATCCATCCTTTATAGGATTCTCCTCCCATGGAGCTGAGGTAAGCTGGCAGCTCTGGAATGATCATGTTGAAGCTTGAAAAAAATAAAAAACTACTCAAGCAGAGTAGAAAGAAATCAAGCGTAAAAAAAGAGGGTAGTAGCCTCATGGGATTGGGAGTAATGAAAAGGCCGAAGATGATTTCCTCGGCCTGGTACCTTAGTCTTGGTTTGCACTTTCCTCGCTTTGTGCAAGAAGAAATGCCTTCATAAATTCATTAAGCCCTCCATCTAGGACGCCTTGAGCATCGGAGGTTTCATGACTGGTGCGGTTATCTTTTACCAACTTGTAAGGGTGGAGTACATAGTTTCGGATTTGGGAACCAAAATCTACCCTTAGTTTTGAAGATTCAATTTTAGCGATTTCTGCATTTCTTTTTTCCAGCTCCAATTGATAGAGCCTAGACTTTAACATCTGCATGGCTAACTCCCGGTTGGCAAGCTGTGAGCGCTCCACTTGGCACACGACCACAATACCGGTTGGCTTGTGTGTTAATTGAACCTTGGTTTCTACTTTGTTTACATTCTGTCCACCGGCGCCACCAGATCTTGAAGTGTGCAATTCAATATCTCCAGGATTGATATCGATTTCGATCGAATCATCTACCTCTGGGTAGGCATATACAGAAGCAAAGGATGTATGTCTTCTTCCTCCAGAATCAAAAGGGGAGATTCTTACAAGTCGGTGTACTCCTGTTTCCGATTTTAAAAAGCCATAGGCTAATGGCCCTTCAAAGAGGAGGGTGGCGGACTTGATGCCAGCAACTTCACCGGGCTGCAAGTCTATTTCACGTACTTTGTAGCCATTTTTTTCTCCCCACATGATGTACATCCGCATGAGGATGGATGCCCAATCGTTACTTTCTGTACCCCCAGCACCTGGGTTTATTTCAATAACTGCATTGAGTTGATCTTCTTCGGCAGAGAGCATTTTTTTTAGTTCAAGCTCTTCCACTGCTTCCTTGCTCAGTAGGTATTCTTTTTTGAGCTCCTCTTCGGTTACTTCTCCTGCAGTGAAAAATTCAAATAGTACTTCCAAATCCTGAATTTGCTGGTCTACGCTTTCAAAAGCGGAAGTCCAGCCTTTTCTGACTTGGATTTGTTTCATTGTTTTTTCTGCTTCTTCTGGGATGTTCCAGAAGTCTGCTTGGGTGGATACGGCCTCTAGGTCTTGGATTTCTACTTTCTTACGATCATAGTCAAAGATACCTCCTCAAAGCCGATGTGCGGGCTTTCAAGTCTTTCAGTTGGTCTGAAGTCATCTGTCTAAGTTAAAAATGTGTTCAAAAATCGGAAAAAATCTTGGTTTTACCAGACCATGTCCTCATTCAATTTCAAGGAGCACCAGTTGCAGTTTGTTTTTGTCTGAGAGCGTAAATGTTTTGTAACGCAAGGGAAGTAAGCCAAATCCTGTTCCTAGTAGTATCGCTGAGGTTTTGATAACTCCCGGGCTGAATTGGATTTTGCCTTGCTGGTATAGGTTATTAATTCCTTCCAGAGCGATGGCCATTGTTCCTGCTCCCAAGGAAAGGTTGGTTAAATTATTCAAGGTTCGATTTCGAGAATCTTTCGCTCGGATGTCGATGGCAACAATATCTGAAGGATTCAGGATGTTTTCACTGAGGTAGAGGAATTCGGTATCCAAGTTGACGATTCTGTCGGTAACGAAGTAGCCGATTTTTTTGCTTTTGTAGGTAATGTCCTCTCCAGGGTAAAACCGAATTTGGCTCTTTTGATTGGAACCTCGTTTGAGGAGTAAAAATTTCCTAGGTTGGTCCTGAGCGAGCAAGGGTGTTGCCATCAAACCAAGAAATAGGAGAGTAAGCAGTACAATTCCTGTTTGCTTTGTTTTGGTGACTGCCAGGCACATCGAAATAAGTATTAAATCGTTGTCATCCACTGGTGTGGATCTTGGATCTCTCCATACTTGATGCCATCCAAAGTGCTCAGCACACGTTTTGAAAAGGCTTCTGGCTTTGGTTCTGGAAGTAAATAATCTTTCCCGTTTACCTTAATTTTATGGATGAAAGCAATCGTTGCGGCGGTGCCTACTCCAAAAGCTTCTTCCAAACTTCCATTTTTTAAGGCTTCCTCGAGTTCTGAGACTGTTAGAAAGCACTCTTCTACAGCTTGCCCCCAATCTTTTGCAAGTTGGAGAACTGAGTTTCTGGTGATTCCCTTGAGGATGGTGCCGCTATGGGTAGGAGCAGTGATGAGGGTCCCCTTGATTTTGAACATTACATTCATCGTTCCACTCTCCTCGATTTGGCTATGGGTCTTGCCATCGGTCCACAAAAGTTGGTCATAGCCTTCTTTTTGTGCTTGAAGTGCAGGGTATAGCGATGCAGCATAGTTGCCTGCAGCCTTTGCTTCACCAGTACCTCCTTCACAGGCACGTGTATAGGTGGTTTCTACTTTGACAGATACTGGTTTGGAATAATAGGCACCTACTGGGCTGGTGAAAATCATGAATCGATAGGTGTCTGATGCTTTGACACCTAGGTAATTATCCATCGCAAACATAAATGGACGAATGTAGAGGCTGGACCCTTTTCCTTGTGGTACCCAATCACGATCTAGGCTGAGGAGCTGCTTAAGCGCTTCCAAGAAGATGGATTCTGGCAATTGTGGCATGCACATTCGTGCTGCAGATTCATTCAATCGCTTCGCATTGGCTTCTGCTCGAAATACCAACACTTCCCCTTTTTCATTTTTGTAAGCCTTCATGCCCTCAAATATTGCTTGCCCATAGTGGAGGGTAGCATTTCCAGGGTAAATCTCCATCGGACCATAAGGGACAATTCTGAAATCTCCCCATGCTCCATTTTGATAGTCCGCCACAAACATGTGGTCAGAAATGGACTTTCCAAAAACTAAGGAGGAGAAGTCTGTTTCCGAAAGTTTGGAATGGGTAGTTTTGGTCACTGGAATCGAAAAGGTGCTCATAAGGAAGGGTGCATTTATGTTTTGCGAAGGATATTTTTGTTGCGTCAGCAGAGGGTTACCAACGTGGTTTCCAGATTACTTCTTCAATTTCTAACTCTTGAGCCATTTTCCGACCCAAAACAAAAAGGAAATCAGAAAGTCGGTTGAGGTATTGGATGACCAATCCTGATACCTGCTCTTCTGAGGCTAGCTCCACTACTATTCGTTCGGAGCGCCTGCAAACTGTTCTGGCAAGATGACAGAACGAAACTGCAGGATGCCCACCAGGGAGAATAAAGGCGGTAAGCATGGGGAGATCAGCATCCATGGCATCCATTTCTTTTTCCAAAACTTCCACATCCTCCGGGAGCAGATCTGGTTTCTTCACCTTATCTTTTCCTGGAACAGTTGCCAAATCTGCACCAATTGTAAATAGGTGATCTTGAATTGTTTTGAGCAGTTCCGATCTTTTTTTATTCACCTCCTGATCTCGAAGCATGCCTACATAGGAGTTAAGTTCATCCAAGGTCCCATAGGCATCAATCCGTAGATCTGATTTGGGTACCCGTACTCCCCCTAACAAAGAGGTGATTCCTTGATCCCCTGTTTTGGTATAAATTTTCATATCAACGGTGAATATATATTTTCTTCAATCGAATTGTTACCCGAATTAGGCAGATATCTCTAGAGCTCGGCTAGGATTTGGATTGACCTTATCGGATTCCACCAATCCATCTCTAAGGCGAACGATGCGATGCGCATAATGGGCAATATCATCCTCGTGGGTCACCATGATGATGGTATTTCCTTTGGCATGAAGCTCATGAAAAAGTTCCATGATGCCATAAGATGTTTTGGAATCTAGGTTACCTGTAGGCTCATCCGCCAAAATGATGCTTGGGCTGTTGACCAATGCTCGGGCAATGGCCACACGCTGTCGCTGTCCACCAGAAAGTTCGTTTGGCCGGTGTGTTGTTCGGTCTCCTAGACCCACATTGTCTAGTGCCTTGAATGCGATTTCTTGGCGATCTGATTTAGAATAGCCTGCATATACCAGCGGAAGAGCTACGTTGTCTAAGCAAGTAGCTCGTGGTAGCAAGTTGAAGGTTTGGAACACGAAGCCAATTTCCTTGTTGCGAATGTCGGCCAACTCATTTTCACTCATGTCGCTGACATCTTTTCCTGCGAGCACATAGCTGCCAGAGGTTGGAGAGTCCAAGCATCCGATGATGTTCATCAAGGTGGATTTTCCTGATCCTGAAGGACCCATAAAAGCGACGTATTCTCCTTTGTTTACGCTGATGCTAATCGATTTTAATGCCTGAATAATTTCAGAACCCATTTTATAGGTTTTATTGATTTCGTGCGTTTCAATGACTTTGTTCATGTTGTGATCTGGTTACTTGTTGGTTTAGCAATATGGAAAGGTACTCATTTGCATTAAAAATTTATGAAATCTATCAATTCATCTCCCCCAAAACAGCCTCAATTTCTTCCTCATTCATCCAAGACTTCATCTCTTCACGAGCTTCAGTGGCATATTGATCCAGCCCCAGAGCTTGAGCTGCTTGTATTTTCTTGGCCCAAAGGAGTGGATCCTTTGTAAATTCGCTGGCAGCTTGAAGTAGTTCGTACGCTTCCAAACCATCCTTGGTTTGCAAATAAGCACTCCAAATCAAGGGGCCGAAGTAGGGATTTGAGGATAGCTCTTCGGAAGATCCGATAAACCGAGCAAAGGAGCGCAATGAATTTGGATTTGTCCAATCGGGCTGCGCTAGAAATGCAGCTAGATCCGCCTCACGATCTATTTTTCCTTTTAAGAATTCTCCAAGCTCTTGAATTTGCTGGGCGGATAGTCCATGAGCTTTATGGCTCAATAGTTTCAATGCGACCTCCAACTTGAATTTTGCCGAAAAGATATTTTGCCATTCGGTAAACAATTTTTGTGGGTGAGACTGGTTGAATATCCCAAAGAATGCAAACTCCGGTTGAATTCGGTCGCTTTGCTCAGTTTCGCCAATTCTGCTTTCTTGCCAATTTCGAATTGCTTTATGGATGGTAAGCTGAGCTTGAAATCCTTTTTCGGTCGAAAAAGCAAAATCCTTGGCGGCCTTTTCAAAATCGAGTTGCTGTGCCAGTACAAGCCCAGACAAATTAAGGTAGTAGGCGGCATCACCTGGGTTTCGAAAAGCAAGGCCATTCAAATTTTTAACTGCCTCGTTGATTCTTCCTGCTCCCAAACTCCTCAATATAGCTGTTTCCTGAATCTGCATGGTATATTCTAGGAATTCTTCCCTTATTGCTAGAGAATCCAAAAAGGCGATATCTTTGGATGGATCTTCTAGATTTTGGGTAGCCAGCAAATTCCGATACCCCGCTTGAAGAAGAAGTGGAGAACTTTCTTTCTCGAGCTTTTTCTTTAAGTTGTTCAATATTTGCTCATCAACGAGCATTCCGTTTTTTCGTTCTGTGGCTACCCGATTGATCAGAAATATGAGGTCTTCTCCTGCTTTTGGGATTGCCACTTTTTTTCCTAGTTTGACAGAAATGGCAAGCCAATTTGCAGCTGCTACCTGGTTGTTTTTGGAGAGACTAGCAAAAATTGCCTGCGCTTTTTCATCTTTTTTGACTAGGGTATAGAGCAAGGCTAGGTTTTGACTGAGATACGGGTTATTTGGAAAGAATTGTAACCCATTTTCTAGGTAAAAAACTGCCTCAAAGGGTTTATTTTCTTTTTGAAGCCGCTCCGATAGGAGTAAAATATTGTCTACCTGCGGAGCTAAATCAAAGCTTTCTTCCAAGTGCTCCTTGGCCAAACTTGGTTGGTCTAATTCAAAAAATAGTTGTGCAGTTAAATTTTTTGCTTTGGGGTTGTACCGATATTGGTCCCAACTATTTTCATAAAGAATACTTGCTTCAAGCTTTTGATTGGTTTGATAATAGTAATCCCCTACAATATTGCTCGTTAAGGCGCTAATTTGGGATGCAATAATGGCTTCCAAAAATGTTGTGATTACCATAAAAGCGATCGTTCCTCCGATTCGAAGGTGGTAATACGGAAGAATAAAGGGTTTGTAAAGCACCGGATGAATTGCCTTTCCTCGGTGCATTAGTGGAAAAAAATTGATTGCTAGGTAGATAAAAAAGAATAGCGAAAATCCCAGTTGAGAGTAAATTACCAAATGTTTCAGTAGCTCTTCCCCCGCTTGATTATGGGAGAAGTTCAACTTCCAAATCGTCCACAAGGTGCAAGCAAACCCCAAAAAATATAGGTTCTGAAGGATTTGAGTTGAACTGGCTAAATTATCGCTTTGGGCTAATTTTTCTCGTGTGGAATACCATCCCAGTAGACCTAAAGGAAAGATGAGATATAGGGGTATGAAATCAGCAATCGGCCAGGTGACATCCCCTTTAACATGTAGAAGTAAAACAAAAAGAAAACCAAGGTAGAGCAGGGTGACTGCAGCGAATTGAAGACTAGTTTTAGTTTTTAGGCCTGCATTGGCTTTTGAAATAAGGATTAAGAGTCCTGATAGCATCCCATGCCCTTGCCAAAATATCCAGGCAATGCTAATTCCCATCCCAATAATTAAACTTTGTTCTGATAAATAGAGGCTGGGATTAAGGATCGGGCTGATCCAGATGAAGGCAATGAGGGTGCCTCCTGTGGTACAGCCAAGGACTAGCCAACGGATCCAGAAGGGCGATTGCGTTCCCCAGATATGGAAGTAAGTGGTAGGGATCATGGTGGCGCCTAATAGGGAAAGTAGCGAAAGATTCGAACTAGGCCCTCCAATATTTAGTCCATTGAAGTTGGAAAGGGTAAGGAGCAGAATCCATCCGACACCAGCTCCGAGAAATGGTATTTTTTTAAACCTACTTAGGTTTGCTAATGCAGTGATAGAAGCAAGTACTATAAAAATACCGAAGAGGTAATTTTCATTTGGTGTAAAAGGGTAGCGTGTTACTTGGTAGTTTTGGAAAACTAGAAAGTGATCCACTTCAATTGGAATTTCGATTTCCCCTACACTTACTTTCGAAAAGGGTACGGGCAATCTATCCAAAAAAGCACCTGTTTGGAGATTGGAATGGGTAAAACTTGGACTAATCAAAGAATATGCAGCTAGAATGGCACCTACTCCCAAGAAAAGGATTGCTGGAATTTTGCGCAAAAAATAGGTATTGGATGGAATAGACATTTTATTCCAAGACTTTGGGAACAGTAAAAAAGCCATTCTCCTGTTGGGGTGAATTTTTTAATGCCTCATCTTGAGTGAGTTGTACCCCAATCTCGTCTGTTCGTAGTACATTCACCTCAGAAGACATATTTGTGAGTGGGTCCACTCCATCCGTGTCTACTTCCTGAAGCTGCTCTACCCAATTCAGTACCTGTGAAAGGTCAGCGCTCATCTTTTCTGCTTCCTGGGCATCAAAATTCAGCCGAGCCAAATGAGCGATTTTCTGTAGGGATTCCTGTTCAATTTTCATGGGAATGGGCAAAAGTGTGGCTTGGAATTAGATTCAAATCAGGCCTATGGATTCATGGATTATCTCTTAGCAATTGCTCCTGAATTACTTTAAAACAGCATTCCTTGAGGGATTCATCCGATACAAAATCTGCTGGATGGAGCGCTTCATGCAGTACGATTTTGGCTGGCATTCGCTTTATAATTAACTCCTTCTGATCTGCCAAAATTACATGATTGTAGGATAAGGTTACAGGAATAATGGAGATTTGTTTCTCCATAGCCAATCGAAAAGCTCCGTTTTTAAAAGGAACTAAATGAGGAGGATTTTGGGTGTAGATGCCACCTTCTGGAAACAAGACTAAGCTACTTCCTCGATCTAGAGCCAAGCCTGCTCTTCGCATGGTTTCTGCGCGGCTTTTGACACGATCTCGGTCCACTGCGATGTGTAGATTTTTGAAATAGTAACCAAAGAAAGGAACCTTTCTTATGGAAGCTTTCCCTATAAAAATAGCATCACCAGGTACAAAACCCATCATGGCTACATCCAAATAGCTAAAATGATTGGCTAAGAAAATATAGGGTTTTCCTTTTTTAAGAGCTCCTTTAACTTCTACTTTTACGGGAAGAAAAATGAGTGAAAAGAACCCTTTTGCCCAAAATTGATTGATTTTCCGTCCATATTTATTCCAATAAGGGATCCAAATGCAGCAAAGAAATAACGGCAATAAGATCGCGAAAGTTAGGACAAAAGCGATAGCTACATAGTAGGTATATATTCGGTTACGCCACGTTGTCATGGTTGATCATTGAATCAGCAACCTGCGTGAAATAATTCAAAAACTCCTCACGAACTTCCTGTTCCAAGGGTACTTTATCTAGCGCCTGGATCATTGCATTCATCCAATCAACACTCATTTTGATATCAATTTCCCATTGCATGTGGCGCATCCGCAGCCTTGGGTCAACTCCTTCTTCAGAATAGGTTTGAGGGCTTCCAAGTACTTGGTTGAGAAACAAATAAATACCTCTTTCGGCAGCTTTTAAATCTTCCAGATACAAACTTCTTAGTTCAGGGATTTTGCTAACTTCTAAGTAGAAATTTTTAGTTAATTCTTGGAGTGGAGATTCACCGATGCGTGGGTATAGTATGCCTAAGGAATTCATGCGTTAAAAATAGCTAATTTTGAATCTTAGGTCTCCAATTTTTTTACTCTTAGTGAAGTTCCTTCGGTGGAGATAACTTCGATTGCCTCCCCTCGTTCCAAAAACTCGCCTCGGGAATAGGCATCGTATATTTCTCCGGCAATTTCCACCTTACCACTTGGTCGAAGTCTAGTGTGCACGGAACCAATTTTTCCGACCAAACCTTCATCGTAGACTCTTACGGTGTATCCTTGTGCACTTTCTTGGGTACTAGCCAAGGTCAAATGCTTAAATGCTCCCCATTCATTTACTTTTGGGGTGAGCCAAAACACCAAACCAACTGCAGCTAAAGCAGCCAAAATTACGGTTAGCAAAGCTCCAAAAAGTTGAGACGAGGGTACCAAGTCAAAATCAAATGCTTGGTTTGGAAGCATACCCAGCACTAGCCCTCCAAGTGTCAGCACAATTCCAGCTACCCCAAAGACCCCGAAGCCAGGAATTATAAAAAATTCGACGGCTAGTAGGATGATTCCAATAACAAAAGCTAGAATCTCCCAATTTTCGGCCAACCCATTTAAGTAATAGGGAATAAAATATAAAAGTGCTGCACTTACAGCAACTGCTAGAGGGAAACCTATTCCAGGAGTTTGCAATTCAAAGTAGATTCCTCCAATAATTAAAAGGATTAAAATACCGCTTACAGCTGGACTTAAGAAGAATGAAATGACGCTGTCTACTGTTTTCTCTTCGTATGCTATGATTTCGGCCGACTGCAAATTTTGGGCTGCTAAAATTTCTTTAGTAGTCGAATACTCTCCTTCACAAAAGCCATTTTGAATGGCTTCGGCCACTGAAAAAGTAATGACAGAGCTAGAATCGGAAATTCCTGGCACAACCAACTTCTCATCGACCATCGCTTCTGCAATTTTTGGGTTGCGTCCAGTAGCCTCAGCAGTGCTTCGCATCATGGAGCGCATGTAAGATTGGTACTTGTCTGGTGCAGCAGTTCCATCGGTGCCATTGACCACTGTGGCAGCCCCAATACTTGCGCCTGGAGCCATGTAAATGCTATCGCATGCGATGGAAATCAATGCACCTGCGGAAGCTGCATCCTTATTGATAAATACATAAACTGGGATTTTGGATTCTAAAATTCGAGTTCGAATCTCATCTGCATCCGTTACTGCTCCGCCGTAGGTATCCATTTGGATAAGGATCACGTCTGCTTTGATTTTTTCTGCCTGATCCATTGCCAACTTTACCCGACGATTCATTCCTGGATCAATGTCTTGATCAATCGCAAAGGTGAAGACCTTTTTTCGCGATTGCTGAGCAGACAATACGCCTGTTGATATCGTCAACAAAATAATAAGTAGTAATCGAGTCATATCAAGCTTTTTTTCTTGGTTGAAAGCAATGGGTTAACTTGAAGCAGGACCTAAAGTGAAATTGATGTTTGGTTAAAATTAATGGTCTAATTTAAGGAAAATTACCGTTTAGCAACTTGAATAATGGGAGATGAAGGTTATTTTTGTAGGCGTTCCTATTCGCCTTATCTCAGATCCTTTCGTATTACCCCCTTATGTCTGTTAGATTTAAACTCTTTTTTTGCGGCATTTTTTTATTTCTCAGCTTCCAGACAGCTGCCCTTGCAGTAATTACGGAAGGATTGGATTCTATAGGTTTTCAGCGAATAGAGGGTAGGACCTTTATCATTCATAAGGTTGTTTATCAGGAAACCTTGTTTTCCATCTCAAGGAGATACAAGGTTCAAATGTCCGAGATTCAACAATCCAATAAAATCTTGAAACAGGGCTTGAAGGAAGGTCAAATGCTACTAGTTCCCTATGTCCAAACAGACGGAAGTTTGGATGCCTCAGCGCCAAATTCTGCTAGTGCTTCTGAAGCTAAAGTCACCACTCCTGCTCGGAATACTACTTCCGAAAATGCTGCTGATCCAAGTTCTTTGCCCGTTGTGGATATTCCATCATCTCCTTTACCAACTCCCGCAAAAAATGATAAAACAATAGCAGCTTCAACTGGAGAATCGTCTGGAACTAATCCATCCAAAACAGGAGCTGCGGTCACCATCCAAAAAGTTAAAATCACGCACAAGGTAAAAAGCGGCGAGTCATTATCTACTATTGCAAAAAAATATAAGGTTTCGGTAGCAGAGCTAAAATCCTGGAATTCTTTGTCAAGTGATAAACTTCAAATAGGAAAATCCTTGAAAGTAATCACTAAAAAAGCCATACCTACAAAGCAAAGCGGTACAGAGGCCAAAGCTGAACCCTTAGTGGCGGAAGCAGCCGTTAAAGAAGAACCCAAAGCTGCTCCTAAAAAAAATGAGAATTCCAATGAAAATAAGGAGGTAGTCTTTGTATCCACAAAGTCCCCGACGGTGAACATAAATGCAACAGGAGATTGGATTTCTCATACTATCAAGCCTGGCGAATCTTTATTTTCACTTGCTAAAATGTATGGGTCTTCCATAGAAGAATTGGTTCAATGGAACAATTTGACTTCCAATAATATAAAAGTAGGTCAAACGCTTCAAGTCGGCCGAGCTGTTACTACTGTTGCATCTACTACCACTACTACTTCTACGACTGCATCTACTACCACTACTGCCGTTGAGGTTGTGGCCGAAGAAGTAAAAAGTGAGCTATCTGTAACTGTTCCTGCTGCTGAACCCAAGCAGGAGTCTGCGGCACCAAACACTTCAGGAGGATTTACGAATACAAAAGAGTCTGGTTTGGCTGAGGTTATTGCTGGTACCGAAGCGAATAAAAAGTACCTGGTACTACATCGTAACGCGCCGATTGGCAGTGTGATTCGAATAAAAAATGAGGAAAATGACCTGACCATATTTGCTCGTGTGGTTGGAGTTTTACCTGAGACTGGGGACAACTCTAAAGTGCTGATTAAACTTTCAAAAGCGGCATTTGAACAATTAAAAGGAGTGAATACACGATTTCCTGTTGAAATCTTGTATTAATACCACGGGATTCGCTCCTATAGTCTTTGGTCTGCTTTCAGTAAATCTTTTACAATTCAAGTCGGCTTTCTCTTTGATTTTGCATGTCAAAAATCCAGCTCTTCTTTCATCACTTTTTCCGATTTATTTGGAATGGAATTTTTGTACTTTCTTATCCCATCTTGGCAAGTTTTGGCCTGCTTTTTATTGGGCTTACCTTCTTATTTTCCAAGTTGTCCCAATTGCTGACTCTTTTAAAGCTGGATAGTAAAAGTGGGGTATTGGTAGAAACAGCTTGGGAAACGCTCCCAAATTGCAATGATTTGTTGGAGGCAAAAGTGGAAAAACAAATCCTTTTTGGACCGGCAGGAGTAAAGCTGAGACGAAAAGATGGTGTTCCTACGGTTTTGAGTGAACATATCTTTGGAAAAAAAGTGCGCTTAATTGAGAAGGGTTATATTTTGGAGAAATGGAATACCTTAGAATCAACGGCACTTCCAGATTTTGATATTTGCCTCTATGATCCAGAAATGGATAGCATTCGCTTTCTAACCCAAATCAGTTGTTTCGACTGGCACCTCGCCGAAGAAAATGACAATGAATTGGTATTCAAATGGTTTGATGGTACGCAGGGAGGGGAACGTGTTGTAAAAGTATGAGCACGCACATCAAGGATTTTTTAGATCAAAAAGTAGCACTTTACAATCGTCCTAATTTTATTGAGTTGGACCCTATTTCAATTCCGCATCGATTCCATAAAAAACAAGACATTGAAATTTCGGGATTTTTTGCAGCGATTTTGGCCTGGGGACAACGAAAAACCATCCTCAATAAATGCAGGGAGTTGCTCGCGCGCATGGATGATGCTCCCCATGATTTTCTAGTCAATCATACTGAAGAAGACCTTAAAGTGTTTTTAGATTTTAAGCACCGCACCTTCAACGAAGTCGATGCACTTTACTTCATTCATTTTTTATCTTGTTTTTATCGGCATCAAAATAGTTTGGAAGCGGCCTTTTTAATCGGTCAAACTGGTGCAGTAGATAGCATGGAGTCCATGCTCATTCAGTTTCAAAGACATTTTTTTAGCTTGGAGGATGTCCCATCACGAACAAAGAAGCATATTTCCTCTCCCGCTACACGTTCGGCTTGCAAGCGGATCAACATGTACCTGCGTTGGATGGTCCGTCAGGATCAACAGGGAGTAGATTTTGGGATTTGGAAGCAAATTAGTCCTGCCCAACTCATTTGTCCCTGTGACTTGCATGTGGATCGGGTAGGGAGAAAATTAGGATTGATCACACGCAAGCAAACCGATTGGGGCACCGCCCTGGAACTCACCCAAGTCCTTCGATCCTTCGACCCACTAGATCCTGTGAAGTACGATTTCGCGCTATTTGGACTTGGCGTAGAGGAGAAGTTCTAGATTGAGATTCATTTTCTCCAAGCTTCTTTAACTTAAAAAGGAGCCTTGAAATTGAAGAAAAAGTTGCCCAATCCCTGTTTGTTGATTGAGTATTCCAATCGAAATACTGCATCATATCCTGTAACTAGGTCAATACCCACTCCATAGCCGAAAAGATACTGATTGGTTAGTGCTAAGTTTTCTGGAATCCGATTGCGATCCCGCACTGCCCCCTGGTCAAAGTTGCCACTGAGATAAATACTGAGTGGAAGGGTATTGAATTGATCGTTATAGATGGTTCGAGATAGGTCAAAACTCGTTTTGATCAGTTGGTAACGCAAGCTATTCTTGTGTACAACCAACTGCTGTCCTTCGATGACATTGAGTTCGTAACTTCTGATGAAATTGGGAGTGTAGCCAATTCCTCGTACCAAGGTATAGGGTTGATTAGGGCTCATAAACCAGCTTGCTGTCAATCCAGAGGCAAAGTGAAACCTTTTCCCCAAAGGAATGTATCGGTTGGCTGTTACATTAATTTCCAATTCATCTAGGTCTTTTCTTGAGAAGAGCCCATATTTTGTTGCGGTCAACTGTAGCACTTCCCCCTTAGTGGCATAAGCAATGTTGTCTCGCTTATCGTGCAAAAAGGAATACTGGAAAAAGGAAAAAGATAGTTGGTTGCCTGGCCGGAGAAAGTAGTTGGGATTTTGTTCCAAGACCTTTGAGGACACCCAGGTGGTGCTATGGCCGAGAGTCAGTAGGTGAAAGTTGTAAAAGGTGCGGCGAAATGTGTAGCGAAGTGCTGTGGCAAAATTTTTCCGTAATACTTCTTCGAGGGGCGAAGAATAAAATAGTTGACGATTGTATTTTGAGCCTATGGCAACTGTTTTCTGATCTCGGTAGCTGAGTTGAAAGGAAAGACCATGTTTTTGTTGCCTATCAATATAGGGCTTGGAGTAAATTATTTCTAATCCTTTTGTAAAACCCAGTTGGCCTGAGAAACGAAATTTTTCATTTCTTCCCCCTACATTGGAATGGTTTATTTTTATCCCATAGTTTACCCGTGACCAGTCGCGCTCCTGGTTGGTCCACCATTCAGCAAAGTTTCGGTCGGCCAACTCAAAAATGACGGAAGGAAGTACATACCAGCGCTCTTTGACTGCAATCAAAACCTCTACTTCTTCTGGGCCTGTTCGGAGTGGCGTAATCTCCACTTCGTTGAATAGGCGGAGGTTAAAAATCTTTTGTTGATCTGCTTTGAGGATGCCAAGGAAGGTTTCCCAATCGTATTGGTAATTCGTAACAAAATCCAGTTCACGTAGAATTATCTCCTTTTCGGTTTTTTCATTCCCGATGATGTAAATGGAATTGACGCGTATTTGTTTTGGAGTTTCTAGAATCGGAAGGCTGTCCTGACCTTGAGCTTGAAGCGAAAAAAGTAAAACCCCGCAAAATAAAAGTGAGCTGCGAACCGCAAATAAAAACTGGCGAAAAGAAAATTTATACCGGTAAATTTGCTCTAATCCTTTCATGTTTGAAAAAATGGGAAGCACTATGTTCAAGACCTACCTCCGAAAGATAGCCATATTTCCTGTACTGGTCTACCAATATGTGATTTCACCAATTTTTCCAGCAAGCTGCAGATACAGTCCTACCTGCAGCCAATACATGAAAGAGGCTATCCTCAAGCATGGTGTACTTAAAGGAGTGCTATTGGGATTCAAACGGATCGGCAGATGCCATCCTTGGGGAGGACATGGCCACGATCCAGTGCCTTAGTCGATTTTTGGACTTCCTTTTTTTAAGGCTCGAATTACCATAATCAATCCTATAGTAATCACCGGAATACTCAAGAGTTGGCCCATATTCAACTGCATGGATTGTTCAAAGTCAACTTGAGCTTCTTTGAAAAATTCCCACCCAAATCGTGATCCAAACACTAGAATGAAAAATATGCCGAAAAGTAGCCCGTCAGGGAGTTTGGATTTGTATTTATTCCACAGGCTCAGCAGCAACAGGAAGACTAACAAATAGGTTACTGCTTCGAAAACCTGAGTAGGGTATTTTACTCGTCCAAGAGTTTTGACTGTGACAAGGTAATTGGATGCTTGTTCTTTGATTTCTAGCTGGAGGGGCGTATTTAGTGGCTCCGCCAAAAACTCTTTGGAGGAGTTAAACTGAGTGAGTGCATATTTGATGTCTTGCGTAAGTACAGACTCCAAACTCTCCTTCGTGTAATTGCCTTTCGAGATGATTAGATCGAAGTTTACTGGTACTATTCCCGTCCCTTGAATTTCCCCATCCCGATCCAAAGGCTTGTAGGCTTCTATTGATTCGATGGGTACACGTAGTTTACTCAAGATTTCTTCTGTATCGCGAGCATATACGATTCCGGTATCCGAGTTGGTGTCTTTCCCTCCAATCTCAGAGTTCATCAAATTACCCGTCCGAATCAGCACTCCAGTAAGTGCTACAACGATTGCTATCCGATCTACAATCCATAGGTAGCGCATCCCTTGATTCCGCTTGCTGTAAAGCCAGAGCGCAATTGGAATAGATATCGCAGCACCATGGGAGGCTAGTCCTCCTTCCCAAATTTTGAGGATATTTAAGGGATTTTCCAGGTATTTTTCAGGCTCATAAAACAAAACGTGCCCCAATCGTGCACCGATGATGGTAGCCAAAACCATGTATATCGTGAGCTGATCTACCAATGCCGGATTTTTTCCCTCTTTCTTAAAAAAATGAACCATGATTTGCTGGGAGATGATAAATCCCAAGGCAAAAAGTAGACCGTACCATCTGAAGCGATCAAAGCTCTCGAAAATCGTGGGGCTAGGATCCCAAACAATAAAGCTAAAAAGAAATGAAAGCATACTTAGTTCTGGTCTAATTGATTTAGTTCTTCTTCAAAACCTCCAGAGAGGATGGGAAATCGACACCAGGTTTTGGGGTCTACATTGAAATCATCCAAGTGGAAGGAGGGTGCCAATCGTTCCCTTTTCCATTGATTTCGAGACCAAAGTCGGAAGAATTTTTTAATATATTCCTTCAATTCACCCTCTTCAAACTCATTTTTTTTCTGCAGCGCTATAAATACCTCCAGGGGTGAACGACGGTCTCTGATTGCCAATCGTTCGATTTCAACCAATAGGGAATAGGGCATGAGATCCTTTTCATCCGTTTGGCTTCGCTCCTGTGGCTGAAGTTCGGCTGTAGGGGTAAGCCGATTCACTTCACGAAGGCCTGGGCGGTCTAGGTTTTTCTCTGCCCACTTCAACCAATGAATCACAAAATCCTTGTCTAATCCTGCTATAGGTGAAATACTTCCACTGGTATCCCCATCCATGGTCGTATAGCCCACATCCCCCTCACTACGATTGGAAGTGGATAGGAGTAGGGCGTTTTTTAGGTTGGCCACTAGCCAGATGATGGGTGAGCGCGTGCGTGCTTGGATATTCTGTAAACTGATATCGTCTTGCTCCCATGTTAGTGGTCTTCCCAAAGCGGCTTCGATTTTTTGGGTGTATCCTTGCACTTCTTCGTCGATGGTCCAGCTCATAAAAGTGGCACCAAGACTTTCTGCCAAGCCTTTGGCTGAATTATAGGTGGCTTCTGAAGAGTTTTTCGTGCCTTGGTAGGCGGTGGTTAGGAGCTGATTTACCAAGCTTTTCTCTGGGTCCTCCTTACTTACCTTGAGTGGTAGCCCAAGTTTGGATATAAATCCATCCACACCAAGTTCTTGGATGCCTCTTCTCACCATTTCAGCTACAAGCACAGCGATGGTCGAAGAATCTGCTCCTCCAGAAAGAGAAAGGACAAACCCATTGGCTTTACTCTTGCGGAGGTAATCAAAAAGTGCCAAGCTCGCCGCTTGCACAAACTCCCATTCCTTCGATTGAATAGGTGCAATATGCTGGATTTTATTTTCGAGGGTAAAGGAGCTTACCTGAATCGATTTGAAGGAAAGCAGTTGGTTTCTACCAAGTAGCTCACCTTCCCTAGCCAATAACATCTCCCCATCAAAAATCATTCTTCCCGCTTCGTTGCCAAGGAGGTTGACATAAAAGTAGTAGCAGTTAAACAGCGCAGAGCTCTTGGAAACTAGTGCTTTCCGCTCCAGGGTCTTCTTCATAGCAAAATGAGAGGCGCTGGGATTGAAAATCAAATCCACTTTTCTTTCATAAAGCTGGTATCCAGGCCGAGCATCTCCTCTCCAGGCATCTTCACAGATCTCAAATCCATAGTGAATGCCTTTCAAATGAAACGTTAAATCTCCAAAGGGGACTTGTATACCGTTGATTTCAACAGTGGTTTGTTGCAAAGCAGGCCAAGGGGTAAACCATCGGAATTCATAGTGAACGCCATCGATAGCCATAAATTGCTTGGCTACAATCCCTTTTACTATACCATTTTCAAGGATAGCCATGGTGTTGTAAACCTTGCTTTCCAATCGAATGGGAAGTCCGACAGCCAGGGTAATGTCTTTAGAATACGGTAGCAGCTGCTCGAGTTGTAGTTTGGCTTTGTCGGCAAACCAGGGGCTTAGAAAAAGGTCTTCTGCGCCGTAGCCAGTGAGGGTGAGCTCAGGAAAGCAAAGAAGCTCCACCTGTGCTGCGCGTGCTTCTTGAATTGCAAGGACAATACGTTCAAAATTTCCCTTCCAATCGAGGGGAGTTTGATTCAATGTTGCGCCGGCAATTTTAAGTGCATTCATGCTTTCCTCAGTGAATTTAACGGATCAACGGGTAATCTGAAGTTTCTCACAGGCATTTTTTGAAGCTTCTTGCTCTGCTTTTTTCTTGGTTTCTCCTTTGCCTTGGGTAACCTCTTCTCCGTTGACTACCACAGCTACAACAAACTCCTTGTACCTTTGGTTGCTGCTTACATGAACAATTTGAAATTCAACCTGGTTTCCTTCCCGCTGAGACCACTCAATTAGCTTACTTTTATGGTTGGAAACGGTGGTGACCATTCCTTCCAAATCTAGGTGAATTAGGATCCGTTGGAGAATTAATTTTTTAGTAAACGCGTACCCTCGATCCAAATAGATAGCTCCTAAAAATGCTTCAAGGATATCACCGTAGAGGGATTTATTCGCGACAAATTGGCGATTATCGATTACCTGCTGCAGGGTCTTCTTTAAACCTATTTTTATTCCAACCTCGTTCAAAGTTTCTCTATTAACCAATTTGGACCTTGTTTCGGTCAGAAATCCCTCATCTCTATATGGATATTTTTTAAATAAATATTCGGCAATAGCAGCACCAAGGATTGCGTCACCTAAAAATTCAAGTCGTTCATTTGACTTTCGAAACCCTTTGTCTGTTTCTTCTCCCAATCCTGCAGGCGTAAGTGCAAGTCGGTAAAGTGCCAAATTAAAAGGCTTGAACCCTAGAATCAATTGAATTGAGGTAGCAAGCTGCTTGTCCTTTGAACTAAAAAAGAGGGAG
The DNA here is from genome assembly GCA_005788235.1 of Cytophagales bacterium. Lineage (GTDB taxonomy): Bacteria > Bacteroidota > Bacteroidia > Cytophagales > Cyclobacteriaceae > Algoriphagus. The sequence continues at coordinate 18,388 of SXYU01000093.1, read as the reverse complement.
TGGATTCCTAATCGCTGAAAGAGCTTCACGCGGATCAGTTGTATTTTTTGAAAATGACAGAGCAGTTGTGCCCGCCAAATCCGAAGGTGTTACTAAGCGCGTAGTTAATTTCTCTTTCCTGCGGGCTGTTGAAAGTTAGGTTGAGCCTAGGATCAAATGCCTCGTCATCAGTAAAATGGTTGATTGTGGGAGGAACAAGGCTGTTCTGCATAGCAAAAATACATGCAATTGCTTCAATGGCCCCTGCAGCCCCTAATAGATGCCCTGTCATGGACTTGGTACTACTGATATTCATCTTGTATGCATGCTCCCCAAATATTTGCTGTATGGCTTTGGTTTCGCTCACATCACCTAGTGGAGTTGAGGTGCCGTGCACATTGATGTAATCAATTTGCTCAGGCCGAAGACCCGAATCTTCGAGTGCAATTTTCATGACACTGCTCGCGCCTAATCCTTCTGGATGTGGAGCAGTGATGTGGTTGGCATCTGCGGTCATGCCGCCGCCGACCAACTCGGCATATATTTTTGCTCCTCTGGCTTTGGCATGTTCTAGTTCTTCTAGAATCAAAGCCCCTGCACCTTCACCCAAAACAAAACCATCGCGGTCATTGTCAAAAGGCCTAGAAGCAGTTTGAGGAGAATCATTTCGTTGGGAAAGGGCTTTCATAGCATTGAATCCACCGATACCGGATTCGGTAACAGCAGCTTCGGATCCGCCACTGATAAATACATCAGCTTTGCCCAATCGGATGTAATTAAAGGCATCGATTAACGCATTTGTAGCAGAAGCACAAGCAGAAACAGTCACAAAGTTAGGGCCTCTAAATCCATATTTTATGGAGATGAATCCCGCAGCAATGTCGGCAATCATTTTAGGAATAAAGAAGGGATTGAATCGAGGAGTACCATCACCTTGATTGAAGGCGGTTACCTCTTCTTGGAATGTTTTGATTCCTCCGATACCAGAGCCCCAGATCACCCCTGCACGGGAAAGGTCAAGGGTTTCCAAGTTAAGTCCTGAATCACCCATAGCCTCCTCAGCGGCGACCAGTGCATATTGGGTGAAGGGATCCATTTTGCGCGCTTCTTTGCGCTCGATAAATTGCTCGACATCAAAGTTTTTTACTTCGCAGGCAAACTGGGTTTTAAAAAGCGAAGCATCAAAATGAGTAATGGGGGCGGCGCCACTCACACCAGAAGCTAATCCTTTCCAGAACTCGTCTTTGGTATTACCGATCGGAGTGAGTGCACCTATGCCCGTTACTACAACTCTTTTTAAATTCATGGAAATGAATTTGAGGGATTTTTATTTTACGTTGGCCTCAAGGTACGCTACAGCAGCGCCTACGGTACCGATTTGTTCTGCTTGGTCGTCTGGAATTGAGATGTTGAATTCTTTTTCGAATTCCATAATCAATTCTACAGTATCCAAAGAATCAGCGCCAAGATCATTGGTAAAGCTTGCTTCCATAGTTACTTCAGATTCTTCTACGCCAAGTTTGTCAACAATGATGGCCTTTACTTTTTGTGCAATTTCAGACATTTTGTGATCAGTTTAGTTAATAACTCTCCGCAAAGAAATATATTTAATGCCTAATTGACAAAGAAATGGAGGAAGTAAATTTTGCATCCTGCGAATATGGCCCTTGCTTCGTTTTAATTTCTATTTTTGTCCTCTATACTGAACTTTCCGAATGAAGAAGGCCAAGCTCCAAATTGAACCTGCTTTTGACTTTGAGTTGCTTGGAATCGTATCTCCAATACGAGAATATCGAATGGCTTGGCTAGTCAACCAGGAATTGGAACTTAATTTAGTAAAAGTGGATGACTTGGAGTTGGAGTTTCTAAATTCTGAGAAGTTAGAAATCGCACAGTATTTTCTTTCTTTGCCCCACGGATTTATTCAGCTTCTAAAAAATAAGGCAATTAATTCCACTCAGCAACTTGCATATTTGATACCTGAACTTAAAAACTTGGATTATTTCCTTTTGATTCAGGATGAAACAGAAGAACTGGATTTGATTAATTTTGTGAAAAAGCTATCGCAAAATCCTTTGGTTCAAAGCATTGTACGGATTGATATTTCCAAGCTGAAATCAAAAGAAAACCTATTAACCTATTAATACCTTATGTCCCATTTACCTTTTAAGAAGACAAAAATTTTAGCCACAATTGGCCCTGCTTCGAATTCCTATGAAATGATCAAAAGCTTGGCCTTTGCTGGAGCAAATGTCTTTCGTCTTAATTTTTCCCATGGTTCCCACGAGGTACACAAGGAAGTGCTTGAGACTATCCGAAAAGTGAATCAAGAGTTGAATTGCCATTTAGGTATTCTTCAGGATCTTCAAGGTCCAAAAATCCGTGTGGGTGAAATTGAAAATAACGGAGTTGAAATAAATTCAGGAGATAAAATCTCCATTACCTCGGATCCAGTGATTGGCACAGCCTCCTTGGTGAGTACTGTCTACAAGAATCTTCCTCAGGATGTGAAAGAAGGCGAACACATATTGATTGATGATGGAAATCTGGAATTGGTGGTCAATAGCACCAATGGAAAAGATGTGAATTGCACAGTAATCCATGGCGGCATTTTGAAATCTAGAAAGGGAATCAATCTGCCGAATACGAAGGTTTCTGCGCCCTCTCTGACTGAAAAGGACCTTGAAGATCTAGAATTTGGATTGGCAAATGACGTTGATTGGATTGCTCTGTCTTTCGTTCGTTCAGCTGAGGACATCACAGATTTACGTGAGCGAATCAAAAAAGCAGGAAAAGAATGTAAAATCGTTGCCAAAATTGAAAAGCCGGAAGCACTCGAAAATATTGATGCCATCATTGAAGCTACTGATGCAATCATGGTTGCTCGCGGAGACCTAGGAGTAGAAGTACCCATGGAAATTGTACCTCTTTGGCAAAAGAAGATGGTGGAAAAATGCAAGCTGGCCTGCAAGCCAGTGATCATTGCTACTCAAATGATGGAAAGTATGATTCAAAATCCTCGTCCTACTCGTGCAGAAACCAACGATGTGGCCAACGCGGTATTGGATGGAGCTGACGCGGTGATGCTTTCAGCTGAAACTGCCTCTGGGAAGTATCCAATTAATGCTGTGAAGGCGATGACCAGCATCATTACCTATTTGGAAGAAAATGCAGAGGTATACCACAACCTGTATAAAATACCTGAGGAGGAGGCTACCTTTTTGAGCAATAACTTAATTCTGATGGCAGCTAGACTCTCCAGAAATGTGAAAGCAAAAGCCATTGTAGGCCTTACTTCTTCAGGGTTTACCGGATTCCGTTTGGCTTCCCACCGTCCACTTTCAACTATTTTTATATTTACAAGAAATCAGAAACTTTTGACCCAATTGTCTCTCGTTTGGGGAGTTCGGGTGTATTATTACGAAGGACAGGCTTCTACAGATGGGGTGTTTGCGGATATTGAGGCCATCTTGAAGCGAGATGGACAAGTTCATACCGGAGAAGTAATTGTGAACACAGGAAGTATGCCATTAAGCGAAAAAGGGAAAACAAACATGTTGAAATTACATGTGGTAAGCTAATTTCTCCCCGCTTTCTGGGATAGAACAAAAAAAGGAGAAATTTCAGTTTCTCCTTTTTTTTAATCGAATTTCAAGAATTGAATTTTTTATTTTTTGATCGCCGAAAAATCGAAGGATTCAAGAAACTTGGTAGTGAAGTTACCTGCCTTGAATTCTTCATTTTCTAACAAAGCGATATGGAAGGGAATGGTGGTTTTGATGCCATCAATCACAAATTCCTCCAAGGCACGCTTCATTCGAACAATTACTTCTTCCCTTGTTTGCCCGCTCACGATAAGCTTGGCGATCATGGAATCGTAATTGGGAGGGATGATATATCCGGCATAAACATGCGAATCTACCCGTACACCTCGGCCTCCAGGGATATGCAAATTCAGAATTTTACCAGGACTAGGTCGGAAGCCATTGGATGGATCTTCTGCATTGATACGACATTCCATGGCAAATAACTTTGGGTAGTAATTTCTACCAGAAATAGTCTCTCCTGCGGCTACTTTTATTTGTTCTTTGATAAGGTCAAAGTCGGTTACTTCTTCAGTGATGGGATGCTCTACCTGAATCCGGGTATTCATCTCCATAAAATAGAAATTTCGGTTTTTGTCGACCAAAAACTCGATGGTGCCTGCTCCTTCATAGCCAATGGCTTCTGCTCCTTTGATGGCAGCTTTGCCCATAGCATCTCGAAGTTCATCTGTAATAAATGGAGAGGGAGTTTCTTCCACAAGCTTTTGGTGTCTTCGTTGGATAGAGCAGTCACGCTCCGATAGGTGGCAAGCTTTACCTGTTCTATCACCAACAATTTGAATTTCAATGTGTCGCGGTTCTTCAACAAACTTTTCCAAATACAGTCCATCGTTGCCAAAAGAAGCACCAGATTCCATTTTGGCATCATCCCAAGCTTTCTTGAATTCACTGTCTTCTCTTACGATGCGCATTCCTTTACCTCCTCCACCAGCAGTGGCTTTTAGGATCACGGGGTAGCCCATCTCCTTGGCGATGACTAAACCCTCTTCGATGGAGTCAAGCAAGCCTTCTGAACCTGGAATGGTTGGGACTCCTGCTGCTCTCATGGTAGCCTTAGCAGTTGCTTTATCTCCCATTTTCGCAATCATGTCTGGAGAGGCCCCGATAAACTTGATGCCATATTCCTCGCAAACTTTTGAAAACTCTGCGTTTTCGGATAAGAAGCCATATCCAGGATGGATGGCGTCCGCATTGGTGATCTCAGCTGCCGCAATGATGCTAGGAATATTCAAGTAGGACTCACGGCTTGGCGCAGGTCCAATACAAACTGCTTCATCTGCAAATCGAACGTGAAGACTGTCTTTATCCGCTTTAGAATAGACGGCTACAGTTTTGATACCCATCTCCTTACAGGTACGAATTACCCGGAGGGCAATTTCGCCACGGTTGGCAATTAATATTTTTTTAAACACGTTTGTTTTGATTTAGTACAAAAATCAACCTGCTGGATCTACCAAGAAAAGGGGTTGGTCGTATTCTACAGGGCTGGCGTTGGCCACAAGAATTTTGACAATCTTGCCAGAGATCTCTGCCTCAATTTCATTAAACAGCTTCATCGCTTCGATGATGCAGACTGTTTTTCCTGCGCTGATTGATCCTCCTTCTGTAACAAAAGGAGCAGAATCAGGATTGGCGGATAGATAAAAAGTACCAATCATTGGAGATTTAATCTCTACTAAATTTGAACTAGGTGCAGGGCTTGGCGCAGCGGGAGTAGCTGCCGCTGGGGCAGGCGCAGGTACTGCAGCTGGTGCTGCGATAAATTGAGTTGTAGGTGCTGAAGTTGCACCATCTGCATATTTTTTTACGGAAAGTTCAAACTCCTCGGTCTTGATTTTTACTTCTGCAAGTCCAGTATTGGAGATATAATCAATTAAATCTTGGATTTCTTTAGGTTTCATAGTATTCTTTTTTTGTTCCATATTATGGAGCATTTAGGGTTGAACTATTTCGAAAAGGGTGAGTAATTTACTATAAATCGAGAGATTTAAACTACTTATTTAACTCTTTCTGAGTAAGATCCATCTCGGGTATCTACCTTAATCATGGTATCCTGCTCTACAAAGAGTGGCACCATAATAATTGCACCTGTTTCTACTGTTGCTTGCTTTAGGGCATTCGTGGCAGTATCTCCTTTTATTCCAGGCTCAGTGTAGGTGATCATCAATTCTACGAAGGGAGGAAGTTCTACAGATAGTGGAGTTTCATGCTCGGCATGTACTAAAATATCCACAAGTTGGCCATCTTTCAGCAGGTTGGGGCGTTCAATTAAGCGTTCCTCAAGGGAAATTTGCTCATAATTGCTGGTATCCATGAAGTTGTATCCAAGATCATCTTTGTAAAGAAACTGATGGCCTCTTTTTTCAACGCGTGCAGTGGTGACTTTTTCTCCGGCATTGAATGTCTTTTCTAGGGTCTTTCCACTTCGTAAGCTCTTCAACTTGGTGCGGACAAAGGCAGCCCCTTTTCCAGGTTTCACATGTTGAAATTCAACAATCGTGAAGATGTCGTTGTTCATTTCGAGACAAAGCCCATTTTTAAAATCTGCAGTACTTGCCATATTTTTAGTTTGTCAAATAAATTATTTCGGATCCAGGGCCCATTTCATGTAAATAGCTCCCCAGGTAAATCCGCCACCAAAGGCAGCAAGAATAAGGTTATCTCCCTTTTTCAATTGGTTCTCGTATTCCCAAAGGCATAGTGGAATAGTCGCTGCGGTGGTATTGCCGTAGCGCTCAATGTTCATCATAACCTTTTCAGGTCCTACAGCCATTCGGTTGGCAGTGGCATCGATAATACGCTTGTTGGCTTGGTGCGGCACCAACCAAGCGATATCGTCTCCAGTGAGGCCGTTTCTTTCCATTACCTCGGCGCTCACATCCGCCATGTTGGTTACCGCAAATTTGAAAACACTAGTTCCCTCTTGGTAAGCGAAATGCTCTCGATTTGCAACAGTTTCCAAGGTTGCTGGCTTGCGGCTTCCCCCAGCTTTCATGTGAAGGAAATTTTCTCCAGACCCATCAGCTTTCAAAATGGCATCTACAATTCCTAGGTTTTCGGTGGTAGGCTCTAGAAGGACAGCGCCCGCTCCATCCCCAAATAGAATGCAAGTGGTGCGGTCTTGGTAATCCACAATCGATGACATTTTATCTGCACCAACCACCACAATTTTTTTGTGGGTTCCGGCCTGAATAAATTGAGCTCCGAGCTGTAATGCATAAAGAAAGCCTGAACAGGCGGCTCCAATATCGAAGGAAAAGGAATTTTTTGCACCTACTTTATCCGCAATTATGTTTGCAGTGGCAGGGAAAGGCATATCCGGGGTCACGGTGGCGCAGATGATCAGCTCAATTTCCAGCGGGTCGGTTCCTGTTTTTTCCAGCAAACCTTTGACTGCTTCGATGCCAAGTACTGAGGTTCCTTGATTTTCGCCCTTTAAGATTCTTCGCTCTTTGATGCCTGTTCTGGACAAAATCCACTCGTCATTGGTATCCACTAGAGATTCCAATTCTTTGTTTGTAAGCCGGTACTCAGGAACATATCCGTGAATCCCAGTGACCATTGCTCTTAATTTATCCATCGTATCGGATTCAGTTCTTTTTTCTTTCTAACCAATTCCTAGAAAAAGTCAAGGGGTATGGGTAGTCAGCGGGTTCAAAAATAACACAATGCCTTCTGAACGCCAAAGCCTTCGATTTTAATAGCGTTAAGGCCTTGTGAATCAGCTTCCTTGTGTTTTATAAAAATGAAAATTCCACCCCTTTTGGGAGTGGAATAAATTATCTATTGAGGGAAATTAAGCCTTCATCTCTTTTTCGATGATTACTTGTCCCTTGTAGTAAAGTTTGCCATCCAACCAGAATGCTCTGTGAGGTAGGTGCATTTCGCCAGTTGTAGGACATTTTGCTAATCCAGGAGCCTCCAGCTTGTAATGCGTTCTTCTTTTATCTCTTCTGGTTTTCGAAATTTTGCGTTTAGGATGTGCCATTTTATGCGTGATTTATGGTTATTCTTTATTTTTTAATTTTCCAAGTTTCTCCCAACGGGGATCAACAGGTGTAGTTGACTCTTTTTCTTCTGCTGAATCTTCAGTAAATGCCTCGTCCAAATACACGAATCCACCTTCCAATTCATTGTCCTCTTCATCCAATTCATTCTTGTAATCGGGATGAATTTTTTTTAAGGGTAAGGCCAGTAGAATAAATTCGTAGATGAGTTGCGCTACATTGATGGAAGGGGTGTCCCTTGTAATCATCATGACGCTTTCGTCTATTTCTTTTACTTCTGACCCATACTTGTAGATCATCTTTTCAGTGAAATCCAAGGGATGTTCAAATGTTTCAAGACTTCTGTCACAAACCAACTCCAACTTTCCAACGATGTGAAAAGTGAGTTCAATCAAGTTTGCACCTTTGTCTATCTTAACCCTTGCGGTTAAGTTTCCTTTTTCCAAAAGATCGTTTTCCTCCACCTGCTGAAAGAAAGCATCTCCAATAGGGAAGTCTATTTCGTGTAGCCCTTCCTTATATTTAATGACTTCAATATCAAAGGTTTTCCAAAACTTCACGTTACTTCCTTTCGAATTAAGTCCGCAAATTTAGGTAATAATTTATCATCAGTGAAACAGAAATTAAAATATAATTCGGCTTCATTGATCTTTTTTACTTTTTAACGCTATTCTGTGCTTGGTGAATGCCGTTCGACAATATCAGATGCAAGGAATAATGCGGCTCTCATGGAGGAACAATCCGCAACATTTTTTCCGGCAATCGCATAGGCTGTGCCATGATCTGGAGAAGTTCGCACCACTGAAAGTCCTGCAGTGAAGTTGACTCCGCTACTGAATGCAATGGATTTGAAAGGGATAAGTCCCTGGTCATGGTAAAGTGCGAGAACGCCATCAAACTTTTGCTGGTGCATCATGCCAAAAAAGCCATCTGCGGGGTAGGGGCCAAAAACGTAATGCTTGGCATCTTTTAATTCTTGAATGGCGGGCTTGAGGATAGTTTCTTCCTCTGAACCCAATAACCCATCTTCTCCTGCATGTGGGTTTAAGCCTAGAATGGCAATTTTTGGTTTATTAATACCAAAATCCTGCACCAAGCTCTCGATGAAAACTTTTGTTTTCTCGATTACTTTTTCTTTGGTGACAGCAGCAGCAACTTGCGATAGGGGAATATGGCCCGTAACTAAACCTACCCTCAGATCTTCACCTACCAGCATCATCAACCCTGATTTACTCCCGGTGGCTTCGATTAGGTATTCGGTATGTCCCACAAAAGGAACTGCCTCGGAGTTGATATTGCTTTTTGAAAGTGGAGCGGTAACTAATCCCTGAATTTTTCCAGATTTTAAATCCTCCACTGCAGCTGCAAATGAGGTAAGTGCAAGTTTTCCTGCCTCCTGCGTTTCTACCCCTGGAATCACTTCAGGACATTCCTCTAGGCAGTTGATGACATTCACTTTTCGGTGTTGGATTTCCTCATGACTTCGAACCTGGGTAAAGTAAAATTCTTCGAGGTTCAATAATTTTTTATAGTGGGACAAGGCTTTGACATGCCCATAAATCAAAGGAGTAAAATTGCCAAAAACGCGTGAATCAGCGAGTGATTTGAGGATTACCTCTGGTCCAATCCCATTGATATCTCCGATACTAATTCCAAGGATGGGTTTATGTTTCTTTATTTGCATGGCGTTAAGTAATGCAGAGGCACGAAACAAATTTCCGTACCATCTGGTAATAATCCCTTAATTTTGAGTTGGCAATTTACAAAAAAAAAACCAGAGGGTTACGATGGAAAAGGTCAAACCTAAAAAGCATCTTGGTCAGCATTTTTTGATTGATCTGAGCATCGCAGCACGAATTGCTGAGGCAGTTGAGGGCCACATGGGCGTCACTCAGGTATTGGAAATAGGGCCAGGAATGGGGGTGCTCACTGATTTTTTGGTAAAGGGCAACTTGGAAGTTCACCTGATTGAGATTGATCGGGAGAGTATTGCCTACTTGCGTCAAAAGTACCCAAGCCTAAATGACCGGATTTTAGAAGGAGATTTCTTAAAGTTTGATTTGTCTACTGCTTTTCAAACTCCGATTGCAGTAGTCGGTAATTTTCCTTACAATATTTCCTCTCAAATTTTCTTTAAAGTTTTAGAACACAAAAATCAGGTGACAGAGATAGTTTGTATGCTCCAAAAAGAAGTAGCGCGACGAATTGCCTCACCAAAAGGAAGTAAAGAATATGGCATTCTTTCGGTTTTGCTTCAGGCTTGGTACGACATTGAATACCTATTTTCGGTACCTCCAGGAGTGTTTAATCCTCCACCAAAAGTAAATTCCGGAGTCATCCGTCTCAAAAGAAATCAAGTACAGCAACTGGATTGCAATGAGAAACTTTTCTTTCAGGTGGTTAAGGGAGGTTTTGGAAATCGACGGAAAACACTTCGAAATTCCCTAAAATCATTCCAACTTGCGGAAGAATTCAAAACACATCCCCTTTTAGATAAGCGTGCAGAGCAATTGGATGTGGCTGATTTTGTATTTTTGACTCAACAAATTGAAAAAGGCCGTGGAGCAAATTAAAAAATTTGAGCTTTCCAAAGAGTACCTGGAGCGTCTCCAATCGGGAATTGCTGTCCAGGAAACGGCCTACATTCTCGATTCTTTAGCGGGGGTGAATGTGGCGGATATTGCTGCTATTCTGGATGAACTGGATACTTCTGAATCCATCTTTGTGCTGCGACTTGTAGAAAGTCAACTGGCAGCTGATATTTTAATTGAACTTTACGATAATACCCTTGAGAAGGTGCTTCAAGAGGTAAAAATAAAGGAAATTGCATCTTGGATTCAGCTGATGGACTCCGATGATGGTGCAGATATTATTAGTTTCTATTCGGATAAGGAACGGGAAGAAATAATTGCAGAAATTGACGATCGAATCAAGCTGGAGCAAATCTTGGAATTGCTTCGCTATGAAGAAGATACTGCCGGGGGTATTATGGCAAAGGAATTCATTCGGGCCAACAAAAATTGGAACGTGGTCCAAACCATCAATGAAATCCGGAGACAGGCAGAAAATGTGGATAAATTCTATTCCATTTATGTGGTCAACAACAAACAGCAATTGCTGGGTCGGGTGTCACTCAAAAAAATCATTCTATCTGCCTCGGAAACCATCATTGAAAACATCATGGAAGATGAGGTGATTTCCGTACCTGTGTACATGGATCAGGAGGAAGTAGCAATCCTAATGCGAAAGTATGATTTGGAATCAGTGCCCGTTGTAAATGCCAAGAACAAGTTGGTAGGCCGGATCACAGTAGATGATATTTTGGACGTAGTACAAGAAGAAGCAGAGGAAGACATGCAGGCTATGGCCGGGGTTTCGGCTGACATTGAAGAATCGGATTCGGTATTCACTATTTCAAAAGCCCGATTGCCCTGGCTTCTGATAGGCGTTATTGGAGGGTTGATGGGTGCCAAACTGATTGGTTTTTTTGAAGGAGGACTTTCGAAATACTTGGCATTGGCTTCTTTCATTCCCTTAGTCGCTGCGACAGGTGGCAATGTAGGGATTCAAGCATCCTCTCTTATAGTGCAGTCGCTAGCCTCAAAGTCTGCCTTTGATGACACACCTTGGCAACGATTTTTAAAAGGTTTTTTGGTGGCCCTACTCAATGGGATTGTGCTTGGAGTTTTTGTCTTCCTAGTGGTTGCTTATTTGTATGGTTTTGAACCTGTATTTGGTGTTACAGTAGGGGTGGCTCTATTTTGCGTAGTGCTTTTATCTTCATTTATGGGTACGATTACCCCTTTGGTTTTACATCATTTTGGTATCAATCCAGCCATTGCATCTGGTCCATTCATCACTACAACCAATGATTTACTTGGATTGGCAGTTTATTTTGGCGTAGCCATGTTGTTATTAAATCTCTAGGAATGAAGGTGCTGATTGTGGACCAAATGCATGAGAGTATCCTTAGTCTTTTGGGAAAGCATGGGTTTGAGGTCACCTATGCACCAAAGATTACTCGTGAAGAAATTTTTGAACAAATCAGTTCCTTCGAAGGAATCATTATTCGCTCCAAGACTCCTTTGGACCGTGCCCTACTCGAGCAGGCAACTCAGCTTCAATTTATCGGAAGAGCAGGAGCGGGTTTGGATCAGTTGGATCTGGATTATTTAGAGGAGCGAGGAGTTGCACTTTTTCATGCTGCCAAAGGCAATCGAGATGCAGTAGCCGAGCATGCAATTGGAGGATTATTGGCGCTACTCAATCACTTGACTCAAGCAGATACTCAGGTAAGAAAAGGAATTTGGGATAGAGAGGGGAATCGTGGGGTTGAATTGAAAGGAAAAACAATTGGCATTTTCGGGTTTGGAAATATGGGTAAAGCATTTTCCAAGCGAATGAAAGGGTTTGGAGTAAAAGTCCTCGCTTACGACAAATACAAAAAGGATTTTGGGAAAAAGGGAGTTCAGGAAGTAACTTGGGAGACCCTTAAAAAGGAGGCAGATGTATTGAGCATTCATGTGCCTTTAACTTCTGAAACCCGAGATTTTTTCTCACTTGAGGAATTGAAAAGTTTTTCGAAACCCATCTGGTTGATTAATACAGCGAGAGGAGAGGTGATTCGTATGGAAACCCTTAATCAGGCTCTTGATCTAGGTATTTTGAAAGGAGCAGTCTTGGATGTATTGGAGAATGAAAAATTTGATCGCTTCAGTCCTGATCAAAAGCTTCAATTTGAATTGCTTGCCAAACGAGAAAATGTACTATTTACTCCTCATGTGGCGGGCTGGTCATTAGAATCCTATCAAAGGATAAATGAAGTTCTTGTGAAGCAAATTTTTCAAACTTTCGGCGAGCAACTCAAAAATTTCATCAATTAGGTAGAAAGTAAGGCATTTGCTTTGTGAAAATGCTTTCCTATCTTTGTACTGTATTTAAAGGCAAAAGGAAGTAACGGTCTCAAAAAAGTGACCGTTACTTTGTTTTTTGAGCCTTTTGAAAAATTATAAGCTATGTCAAAAGTACAGTATTACACCGAAGAGGGACTTAAGAAATTGAAAGATGAGCTCCATGTGTTGAAGACCAAGGGGAGAATAGATATTGCCCATCAGATTGCTGAAGCACGTGATAAAGGGGATTTGAGTGAAAATGCCGAATACGATGCTGCCAAAGATGCCCAAGGACTTCTGGAACTTAAAATCGTAAAGCTGGAAGAAATTGTAGGGAATGCACGTGTATTCGATAATAGCAAAATGGACACTTCTAAAGTTGGCATCTTGTGTACCGTAAAAATTAAGAATGTCAAGAATGGCATGACTGTTTCCTATACCCTCGTTTCTGAAGAAGAAGCGGATCTAAAGGCTGGAAAAATATCCTTAGCATCTCCTTTTGGAAAGGGGCTGGCGGGTAAAGCAGTCGGTGAAATTGCTGAAATCAATGCACCAGCTGGGAAGCTTCAATTTGAAATTTTAGAAATAACTTTTTAAAATAGTTCCTGATTAAAGGTTTACTCATTTCTTTATTTCTACCAATGGCTAGTTTATTTTCAAGAATCATTGCCCGAGAACTTCCAGCTGAAATTATTGCTGAAGACGAGCACTTCATCGCTTTTTTGGATATCATGCCCTTGGTAAAAGGTCATGTGCTGGTAGTTCCCAAGCGCGAGGTATCCTATATTTTTGATCTCCAAGCAGGAGAATTATCTGCCCTTCATCTGTTTGCGCAGCAGGTTGCCAAAGCCATGGACAAGAGCTTGACTTGCACGCGTATTGGCATGGCTGTGATAGGTTTAGAAGTGCCACATGTACACATTCATCTAGTTCCTCTCCGAACAGTGGATGACATCAACTTCACCCGTCCCAAGTTGAAGCTAACCCAAGAGGAGCTTGCGGAGATTGCCACCTTGATTCGTCAAGGATTTTAAAAAGGATTTTTCTCGTCTAATTCAAGGGCTTGATCCAAATGTTACGGTAAAGTACATCATGGCCTTCGGCTTGGAGTTTTAGTCCTCCAGGTCGGTCAGTGATGCCCTTCCCTCCCTCATTTCCTCCATCAATACCTGAATTTGGTCCACCCCATACTTGCTGTATGGACACTTGATCATGGACTTTCACTCCATTGAAATACAGGGTTACTTTTGCTTTTTCTACCAATTTACCATCACTAAATCGTGCTGCAGTAAAGTGGATGTCGTAAGCATTCCAAGTGCTAATACCGGTGTAGACTTGCTTGGCAGGTAGGGTTTCATTGATGACTGCTGCCATGCCATGCAAACCATAATCGCCATCTAAAACTTGCATTTCATAGCGATTTTGTAAATACACACCGCTATTGCCGCCTTCTTTTAGTATGAGAAACTCGACATGGGCCTCAAAATCTCTGAATTCATCCTTAGTTACAATATCAGCCGCACCGTATTTGCCCCCAGCACCTGCTGGATCGTTGCTAGAAATCGCCTTTTTTCCATCTACTGGATCCGTCATTTCTGGCCATTTGATGGGAGGAGTTGCCGCCAATCGTGGGCCATTCCAATAGGTCCAATTTTGTTGTAAGGAGGCATTACTTCCATCCAGATAGAGTTTGGCTCCAGGAGGTGGGGGAGTTCCTAAATAGGATTTTTGCTGGCCAAAACTACTGGTACAGCTAAGAATTAGCAGCAATAGCACTACGGTAGATTGAAGCTGGGCTTTCATCAGTATTTCAGGTTTGTGATTGGATGGGTGTCAATGGAATGAATAAGTTCGGGAATTTTGAGTTATTTCAAAGCTATTTTTTTGGAATTGCATCCGCATTAAAACCATCCTAGAGCTGCACCAAAACTTTTTATCCCTAGAATCAGGGTTATCAACCAAATAAAGGAGCCAAAAAGAATTCCTTTGCTTCCAAGTGCATGGCTACCTAAAAGCTTTTTGCTGCTGCTCAGCCAAAGTAGCCATCCGCTGATTAGGGGAAGCAGAATCCCATTTGCCAATTGGGCAAGGGTGATCAGTGTCACGGGTTTGATTCCAAAGGAAGAAAATAGAATTCCCAGTAGTAAAATTGCTCCCATACTGGCACGCATGGAAGTGGATTGTATGTTTTGGTTCCAACCCAAAATCCCGCAAATCACTAGGCCAGCAGCTAGGGGTGCTGTCAAGGCAGAAGTGAGACCGGCAGCCATTAAGCCAAAGCCCATGAGATAAGTGCCAAACACTCCAAAAACTCCAGTTAAACCTCTGGCAATATCCTGAGCTGTTTCTAGATTGGAGGATGGATTGGCAACTCCGGCGACTAAAATTGCGCCTGAAACAAGCCCGCCTAAAACAATAGAAATCCAAAGGTCGCGTCGCATGGATGGGAGCTCCGCTGCCGTGGTCCATTGTTTTTGAACCAAGCTAGCGTATAGAAATAGGTTGTAGGGAACTACAGTGGTGCCAATTAGCGCTACTAGAGTAGGGAGCTCCTCGGAAGAGAAGGTGGGTACAAATCCCTGCAGGAGGGAGGAAAGGTCTGGTTTGGTCAATGCAGCAGCAACGATAAATGCAATGGACATCAGGATGACTAGGCCCACCAAAATATATTCAAGCCGTTTGTAATTTCCCGTCCAAAGTAATCCACCCGCAAGAAGACCCACCCCTAAATTCCCGAGTTCAAGGCTTAGCCGTCCGATCTGCCAAGTGGGTACCTCAATAAAAATCCCAAGACCTAAGGAAGTTCCTGTGATATTTCCTCCCTGGTAGGCGGCATTCCCTATTCCGATAGCTAGAAGAATAAGGGTCATGATGGAATATCTCTTCCACTTACTTCCTGTTTCAGTTCGGACAAGCTGACTGAGATCCATACGAGTTAGAATCCCCAACCTTCCCGAAAGCTCTTGCAAAAAAACCGTTGCCACTACGCTTAGAACTAGTGCCCAAATGAGGGTGTAATCGTACCGGATTCCTGCCAATGTGCAGACTGTAACTGTACCTGGTCCAATAAAGGCTGCCGTAATGAGTGGCCCTGGTCCTATGGAATCGCTAAATTTTTTAAAGTTCACAGTGGGAATTTTTCTGAAAATAGGTAATTGAACAGAATTTTTGTAGGTTTTGATGCATACATTAAAAAAAATAAATGATTTGGATCAAAAGAATTGGAAAGGTTTTAGGGGTTTTACTACTCTTAGTGGTGCTATTTCTTGCTTCCCTGTATCGTCAAGATATTTCCCCTGATGAAGTCAATTCAAAATACCTTACCCCAGAATCTCAATTTATAGAAGTAGGCGGTATTCGTGTTCATGTGAGAATTAGGGGTGAAGGGGAACCCATTTTTTTACTCCATGGTAGCTTTGCATCCTTACATACTTGGGAGCCTTGGCAACAGGAATTGAGTCCCTACTACCAAACCATTTCCTTGGATTTTCCAGGACATGGACTTACAGGTCCTGATTCTTTAAAGCGTTATAGCACAAAAGATTACAGCCAGTTAGTATATGAATTGGCTCAGAAATTAGATCTACCCAAATACCATTTGGCGGGCAATTCCATGGGTGGAGGTGTCGCTTTGCAGTTGGCTTCTGATCATCCGGATCAGGTACTCTCGCTTAATCTGATAGATGCTGCAGGCGCAACAGCACCTGAACGGAAAACGGCAGATTCCACTGCCCAAAAGAAAACAAGTTCCGGAGGTGCATGGATTTTTCAGGTCGCCAGGCATCCCCTTTTTTCCAAATTGCTGCTTTCCTGTACCCCCAAATTTCTTTTTGAACTCAACATGAAACAGGTGTATGGGGATGATGCTAAAGTTACAGACGAGGTTACTACCCGATACTACGAACTGTTGTTGCGCGAAGGCAATCGGCGAGCGACCTTAGATCGATTGAGCATGCCAAGAAAAAGTAATTCCATTCAGTTTGAACGGCTGACTATGCCAACGCTCATTCTTTGGGGTGCCTTAGATACTTGGATTCCTTTGTCTCAGGGGCAGCGCCTACAGCAACTGATTCCAGGAGCAAATTTCGTTGTTTTCGATACGGCAGGACATGTGCCGATGGAAGAAATACCGACGGAGACTGTCGCAGAATACCTAAGTTTTCTCGGTGTGGAGGTTCGAAAGACCTACCTTCAGCCGTCGAAACAAATAGCCTATGCCAATTGAAAATTTAGTTTACCTCCTATTAGCGGCCTCAATGGGTGCATTGGGGGTCCTACTTTTTGGAAGGAGAAAACAAGCGGATGATGCAGCCCTGCGCGAGGAGCTTCGAGCCTTAAGTAGAACTTTAGATCAAAATTTGGCGGATGCGCGAAAAGAAGCTTCAGAAAACCTCCATAGGCAGTTTCAGTTGGTGTTTGATAACCAGCGTCTTGCTGGCAAGGAGCAGAATGAAGCCTTACAGCAGTTTGGTGAACGGGTGCGGCAGGCCTTAAGTGACTTGAGTGCTGTCCAAAGGGAGAAGCTTACCGAACTAAGTCGCCGCCAGGATGAGCTATTGAAAAACACGGAGCAGCGTCTCGAAAAAATCAGGGAAACCGTCGATGAAAAGCTTCATAAGACCCTAGAAACTCGGTTGGGGCAGTCTTTTGACTTGGTGAGCACCCAGCTGCAGGCGGTTCAAAAAGGGCTGGGCGAAATGCAAAGTCTCGCAAGCGGAGTGGGAGATCTTAAGCGTGTATTGACGAATGTAAAAAGCAGGGGGCTACTCGGTGAATATCAATTGCAGGCTATTCTAGAGAATGTGCTCAGCCCAGATCAGTATGTAGTCAATGCGGCGGTCACAGGAACGCGGGAACGGGTAGAGTTTGCCATCAAGATGCCGGGCCAAAGTGAAGAAATTTACTTACCCATTGATTCAAAATTTCCTCAAGAGGCCTATTTGCGATTGGTAGATGCGCTAGAAATTGCAGATAAGACCTTGGTAGACCAATACCGCCTGGACTTGATCAAGGCTGTGAAAAAATCTGCTGCAGATATTTCTACTAAATACCTCCACCCTCCACAGACTACTGATTTTGCGGTGTTATTTCTTCCCATGGAAAGTCTGTATGCGGAGGTTCTTCGGGAACCGGGACTTGCACAATACTTGCAGCAGGAGTACAAAGTAATTGTGACAGGTCCGACCACCCTTTCTGCCATCCTGAACTCATTACAGATGGGCTTTCGTACCCTGGCTATCCAGAAAAGAAGCTCAGAGGTATGGCAGGTTTTGGGTGCCATCAAAACTGAATTTGGTAAGTTTGGAGTCCTGTTAGAACGCACGCAAAAGAAAATTAGCGAGGCTAATTCTGAATTGGATAAGTTAGTCGGGGTACGCACGCGGATCATCCAACGCAAACTCAAGGAGGTGCAGGAATTGCCAGAAGGGGAGAGCAGTCGGTATTTGGAAGAATAATCCTCGTGAATGGATTTTTAAACCCTACTCAAGATTCCAAATCCATCTGCGCCAGGATTTTCGTGATTTTATCTTCCACCGACTCTGAGGATAGGCTGGTTCGGCTCAATCGATCTACTAAGATGGGGAAGGAGAAGGGGGTAAATTGGCTTGGGTAGCGAACCTGAATGGATTGGCCATTGATTTTTCGTACAGCTTCCACAAACATTTCTTGTTCCATCTGTTGGTTTAACGCTTCGGCACGTGCTTGCTTGAGTAGGAGATTTTCCGGGTCATATTCTTCAAACACCTGAAAAAGGAGACCTGAATTGGCTTGAATGTGTTTGAAACTAGTTGGCTTGCCAGGATATCCTTGAAATACGAGTCCTGCGATACTGGCAATTTCCCGAAACTTCCGCTTGGAAAGCTCGCTTTCATTGATGCAGTGGAGTATATCCTCTTCCAAGTGA
>SXYU01000092.1 GCA_005788235.1 Cytophagales bacterium | reverse complement strand
TGGAACCGTGGTAGCAGGACCTCCTTACCGTGATCCATTTACCCATGTTTTTGATCCCTTGATTGTCACTAGCCTAGATGCAGTGGGAGCAGCCATGATCAATCGACTGCACCAAGAAGAAAAGCCTGGTTTTGCGCGCTTGGATGGGTCCGTATTTTCTACTTGGTGGAATGGAGGGCTTAGAACCACCCCATACTACCACAACATGATTGGCATCCTTACGGAGATCGTAGGAGATCCTTCTCCCTATTCGATTCCCTTGGTTCCAGATCGATTGATTCCCAACAATGGCAATCCATTTCCGGTGACTACTGGTGCATGGCCTTTCCGTCGCTCCATCGATTACTCGGTGTCCATGAATTATGCAAAACTTAATCATGCGGTGCGGCATGGGGATGAGCTGCTTTACAACTACTATTTGATGGGCAAAAAATCCATCGAGAGAGGCAATATCGATACTTGGACCCGCTATCCAAAATATGCACAGGCTATTCAAAATTCCTTTGAGGCCAGTAAGGGTAAACCCGCAGGAGACGATCCTGAAGAGGCCTATTTCGGAAATAGATCAGGTATTCCTTTGGCTTTTTACGACTCGGTCTATGCAGATCCTGAAAAACGAGATCCTCGAGGATACATCTTGTCTGCCGACCAAGCAGATTTCCCTACAGCCATCAAGTTTTTGAATGCGTTGATTAAGTCTGGTATTTTGGTGCATCAGGCTACAAGCGATTTTACTTTAGGGGGTAAAAACTATCCGAAAGGTTCTTACATCGTCAAGACGGCACAGGCATTCCGTCCTCATGTGATCGATATGTTTGAGCCTCAGGATCACCCGAATGATTTCCAATATCCTGGGGGGCCTCCTGTTCGTCCCTACGATGCTGCAGGCTGGACATTAGCCTTCCAGATGGGCATTGAGGCAGATCGAATCATGGAAGGCTTTGAGGGACCGTTCGAGGCGATCACTTATGGTCAATTACTTTCTCCAGAAGGCTACACCTTGCCGGCTTCAGGCTCAGGCTATCTTCTTGATCCTCGCGTCAATGATTCCTTTACTGCAGTGAATGACTTGCTCAAAGGGAAAGTGAAGGTATACCGTACACAAGCTGCTTCTGGTACTATTCCGGCAGGAGCTTTTTATGTTCCTGTGGCAGGTAAAAAAATACTTGAACAAGCAGTTCGAAACTATGGATTAAAGCCAATTGCAGCAAAAGGAATGCCTTTAGGCACAAAAGAAATCAAACCAGCGCGCATCGGCCTATACGATTACTATGGGGGCTCCATGCCTTCAGGCTGGACAAGATGGATTATGGAACAGTTTCATTTTGATTATGCACAGGTCTTTCCTTTGGAAATCGATGGGGGGAATCTTAACCAGAAGTACGATGTATTGCTCTTTATTGGGCCAGGCATGCCCGGTGCAGGTGGTGGATATGGAGCCGGTGCACAACCAAAAAAGGACGATGTTCCAGCACAGTACCATTCCATGTTGGGTAGGCTTTCGATTGACAAGTCTATTCCTCAACTAAAGAAATTTCTTGAGGGGGGAGGGCAAATTTTAACGGCAGGAGGCGCTACCTCTTTAGCAAACCTTCTAGGGCTCCCTGTTTCAAATGCTTTAGTTGAGATTACGAATGGTCAGGAAAAGCCATTAACAGGAGACAAATACTACATTCCAGGTAGTGTATTGGAGATGGAGGTAGATACTGCTGCTCCAATCAATTTTGGGATGGGCCAGAAAGCAGCCATTATGTTTTCAAATAGCCCTGTATTCCGTCTTGCTCCACAAGCAGCAAGTTTAGGGGTAAAGCCTTTGGCTTGGTTTGGATCAACACCTCCTCTTCGAAGTGGTTGGGCTTGGGGACAAAACTACTTAAAGCATGGGGTAACTGCTTTTGAGGCGCAAGTAGGTAAGGGAAAATTGTATGCTTTTGGCCCCGAGATTACCTTCCGTGGACAGGCTCATGGTACCTTCAAAATGTTATTCAATGGATTGTATAAATAAGGTTTAAAGGAGCATCCGGTGGAAATGGGGTAAAACAAAAAAAACCTCCCGATAAGGGAGGTTTTTTTGTTGACCGACTAGGGCTCGAACCTAGACTCTTCTGAACCAAAATCAGACGTGTTGCCAGTTACACCATCAGTCAGGAAAATCGAATAACAAGTATGCTTGCTTTTGATGGTACAAAGGTAGAGTTCTCTGAAATTTTTTCCAAACCTACTACCAAACATTTTTGATAATAACCTGGGATTAGCTGCTAATTTGTTTTTTTCAAGTGGCTTCCTTTTGCAGTAGATCTTGTCTATGGAAGCTTTAAATTTTTATAGAATATGGAAGTAAATCAAGCAATGAAATCGATTGAATTTATTGAATCATTAATGTAAATTCATTTAATTTAAAATAATGAAAATAAAATCAATAATTTGTTCAGTAACTAGATATAAACCAACCAAATAATTACTGAGATGAATTCAAACAAAATGACAAAAGTACTGACTTTGGTCATCGGAAAATTGAAAAAATTAGGCCAGCCAGAATTGGCAGCATAGCTAAGCTGGTGCTGGAGTAGCTATCAAAATGATAAGAATCCTTTAGGTTTGATAGCAGAGAGTGAAGGAGCTCTTAGCTTGTTTAGAACTGCTCGGGAAAAAAAACAGCAAAGCGGTAGCCAAGAAATTGGTCGAGGATTTGGAATCGGTATTGGCATAAAAAAAAGTCCCGCAAATCCGCAGGACTTTTTATTTGGTTTCTCGAATGTTTTATTCGCCTACAACGACAAATTTAACTTGCGTTTTTACCTCTCTGTGTAGGTCGATGTCAGCAGTGAATTCGCCAGCACCTTCCACTGCAACAGTGATAGCGATTTTCTTTCTATCGATTTCAAAGCCTTTAGATGCTAAGGTATCTGAAATTTGTAGGGTAGTTACTTTTCCAAAGATTTTTCCGGAGTCACCGATTTTCGCCTTGATTTCAAGAGTAGTTTCGGCAAGTTTCGCAGCGATATTTTCAGCTTCAGTTTTGATTTTTTCGGCTTTATGTGCTGCTTGCTTGATGTTTTCAGCAAGGATTTTTTTGTTTGACCCTGTAGCAAGTACTGCAAAACCTTGGGGAATAAGGTAGTTTCTACCATATCCTGGCTTTACGCTCACCAAGTCATTTTTGTATCCAAGACCTTTGATATCTGTTTTTAGAATGATTTCCATTTGTAATGATCTTTATTGATTGAACGATACACCGTGGGCCTATTTCAAACCGTCGGCTACGAATGGCAACAAAGCCAAATGTCTTGCTTTCTTGATTGCTTGAGCAACTTTTCGCTGATACTTTGCAGAGTTACCTGAAAGTCTTCTTGGAAGGATTTTACCTTGCTCGTTTACGAATTTCAATAGAAAGTTAGGATCCTTGTAGTCGATATACTTGATACCGTGCTTCTTGAATCGGCAATATTTCTTTCTGATTTCGCCTCTGTTGATAGGTTCGTTTACTAGTGTCATTGGGCTGGCTCCTCCTTAGCTTCCGCTTTTTTGTTAAATTCTCCTTTTCTTCTTCTTTGGGCATACACGATCGCGTGTTTGTCCAATACAGTAGTCAGGAATCTCATCACTTTCTCGTCACGTCTGATTTCAATCTCAAACTTTCTGATTAGTGTTGGATCGGCCTTGAACTCTACCAAAACATAAAATCCTGTTGTCTTTTTTTCAATTGGATAAGCCATCTTCTTAAGACCCCAGTTTTCCACATTTATAACATCTGCCCCCTCTTCTTTTAACAAGTTCACAAACTTGTCGACAGTATCCTTCATCTGAATATCAGATAAAACGGGAGTTAAAATGAATACCGTCTCGTAACTTCTTTGGAACATTTTTTAATGTGTTTGTTGGAATTTAAATAAACAGACCGCAAAAGTAGTAGAAAACAGGCTACCCTCCAAATAATTATCTAGAATCTAGGGATATAAATCAAAAAAATATGCAGGATTCTACTTATTCAACCACAAATGAACTGCTCCCTAAATACTGCTTATCCACATAGAGTTTAACTTCATAGTTACCCGGACTATAGGGACTGCCTTTCTCGTAAAAAAATTCAAATGTCTGTTCCTTGCCATCAAACCAAAACTCTTGTTTTGCGGTGTAAAACTCTTCTTTTCCTATCCAAATCGCTGTTCCAGAGCCTTTCGCAAGGTCAAAAATAGGGAGTTTGTTGGGGCCTACAACCTGGAGATAGGCAGTTCGACTTCCTTTCTCAGCCACCGAGTTATCAGCGAGTTGGATCAGTACTTGAAGTCCTTTGATTTGTTTCTTTTTAAAGGTTTTACCCTTGCCATCCAAGGCCTTGCCTCTGGCATTCATTCCAGATACTCGAATTCCAGTAACTTTTAGTTTAGAGGCTTCCGCTACCTTTGTCGCTAATTCCTGTTTTTGTAAATTGATTTGCGTCACTTCTTTCTCTAGCTCAGACTGATTACTCTTGAGCACTTCATTCTCTGAGGATACCGATTGAAAGCGTTCCTGAAGTTGACGAATTTCGACATCCTTTTGAACCAATAAGTTGGAGAGATCCTTGATTCGTTGATTCAAGGCGTCAATTTCTCTTGCACTTCGCTGGGTATTGGATTTTTTTTCTTGAATCAACTGGTCTTGTAAAAAGCGAAGTTCCGTGACATTGGCGCCTAACTTTTCCAATTCTTGAATTCGCATCTTCAGTTGTTTCTCCACAGAATCTAATCGGGTACTTAGGACTTGGTTTTCTTCAGTCAATGCTGAGATTTCAGCAGTTTGTTTCGTGCTGTTCAGGTGATCTAGATACAGTTTTGTCCCACTGATTAAGACCAATAGCACCAAAAAAACCAAAACTAAGTTTTTGCCTAATTCGGGTTTTGGGGACTTTTGATCTTTACTAAACTGTTCCATATTGCAAGAGGACGGGGAAGGGGCTTTATTCACTAGTCTGGAGGTAGCTTAGTAACTCTCCTTTGAATAAACTCCTTTTCTATTCTTTATCAATATCTTTGCCAATTCTTGGTTGGTGTAGATAAAGTTTATCAAAGTGGATGAAGAAGTTACACTTTTTCAACCAATTGTTGACTTCATAAGAAGAGCTATTCACTCAATTTTATCCTATCAATTATACCCTAAAATGAGATTAGTTTTTGGCCCCGAGTAGTCGAAAAACAAAAACCCATAATCAAAAAAATCTAGGGTCAGCTTCACACGATCTTCATTTTGAACTTCCCGCCAGTAAGCATTCATCTCCTCACTTTGATGAATACCTTCGAGTGCTAGAATCCCTGTGGCTTGCATTCGTGGGATGCAAATAGAACCTATTTCGCGTAACCATGTTTGCGAACACTCAGGATGGATAACCAAAAAATCAAGGGCATCCAAGTTTTGGAGTGCTGCTGTGAACTTTGCTAGCGTTACCTCAGGGATTACTGTGGTGTTTGAATAAATGCTATTCTTAGCGTTAAAAGAATTTCCTTCAGCGAAGGTATAAAGATGTCCTTTCGTCACTTGATCTAGAAGCCGAGTGACAACTCCAGATCCCGTTCCGAGTTCGATTACCTGTTTTGCAGCAGTAGTTTGACAAAAATAGGAGCACAACAGGGCTGCTTTTTTTCGGGGTTTCCAACCGTTTATAGGGTTTGGGTTTAGGCTTGAATCCAATTTTTCAGTACCAGTTGTTCTTTTTTCAGTCGTACATGAGAAAATTGAAGCGCTAAAATCTGTAGCCTTCAAATAGAAAAATTCAGGACTTTTTAAATAGACAATTAAGTCCTGGTAGCGTGAAAAAATAAATGGGGATTGTTGGCTGTAAAGGTCCTCTTTTCGAAGCCAATGCTGAAAATAGGCAAATGCAAGGCCAACTGAATTCCGAGGCATTAATTTTGAAAGAGGGTGGAAATTAGCTGAAACTCTGGGATTACTATCTCCAAGAGCTTACCATCCATTAATTTCTCAAGGGTAAAGGACCCGCGCATTTTGCCAATTCCTGACTTTAAGTTGCATCCGGAAACATACGTATGAAACTCACCAGGCTCAAGGATCGGTTGCTGACCCACAACTCCATCTCCTTCTACAATTTTTCTACTTTCAGCAGCATCATAGATTTCCCATCGCCTCCTCAACAATTGAATGGTATGGTTGCTTTTATTTTCTATGCGTACCTTGTATGTGAATACATAATGGTGCTGATGCGGATTTGAAAAATCCGGCTGATAGGTAGTTTCAACACTTACTTGAATTCCTTTGGTAATCGCAGAGACCATTGTATCACTATTTCAAGCATTAAAGTTAGGATTTCTACTTTTCAAACCAACTATTCTCACATGGATGTTGTCCTAGAACCCACATGGAAAGCGGCCTTAGGTCCAATTTTCCAAAGCGATACCTTTTTTATGCTTACCCAATTCGTCAAGCAGGAGTACCAGCAGTACCGCGTATTTCCTCCGGGTAAGCAGATTTTTTCTGCTTTTTGGCATTGTCCACTTCCCGAAGTGAAGGTGGTAATTTTGGGGCAAGACCCCTATCACGGAGAGGGCCAAGCCAACGGACTTGCTTTTTCGGTTGCTGAAGGGGTCCCTTTTCCCCCAAGTTTGCTCAATATATTTAAAGAGTTAAAAACTGATCTGGGGATTCCTTTGCCTGCACATGGAGATCTCAGTCGCTGGGCCTCCCAAGGTGTTTTTTTAGTAAATGCTACCTTGACAGTTCGTTCAAATTTGGCTGGATCACACCAAAATCAAGGTTGGGAGGTATTTACGGATGAGGTGATTCGAACGATTAGCCGTGAGCGGGCACAGGTTGTTTTTTTATTGTGGGGGGCCTATGCACAGAAGAAGGAAGAATTAATTGATGTGGGAAAGCATTGCATCTTGAGGGCTCCCCATCCTAGCCCTCTAGCGGCTCATCGAGGTTTTTGGGGATGTAAGCATTTTTCCAAGACCAATGATTACTTGATTGCTACGGGCCAAACGCCTATTGTTTGGTAAAAAAAGAGGCCCTGTAAAAATGCAGGGCCTTTTGCTTAGGAGATTCCTTTGAAGAATCTATTCCATCGAATTTTTCCGAACATGGATTCAAACTTATCCAAGGATAGCCACAAGAACCAGGCCTTGCCCACCACATGGTCTTCAGGTACGAAGCCCCAGTAGCGCGAGTCAAGCGAATCATGCCTGTTATCACCCATCATGAAGTAATAATTCTGCTTGAAGGTATAACGGTCGACTTTTTTTCCCTCGATATACAAGGCGCCATCTTTCACCTCAACTTTTTCATGGCCCTCGTATTTTTCTATGGTAAAGGCATACTTCATTACATTGTCTGGGGTCATTTCTAGAGTCTGATTCTCACCAGGTACGAGGAGCGGGCCATAATTATCTCTATTCCAAGGTAGATTTGAGCCGTTTGGAAAAATACCAGACTCTGCTTGTCCTTTTGGCTGAAGGGATTTGGTGACCGAAGTGATTACTGGCGAAGATTTGAGCTTTTCGATGGTTTGATCTGTGGTCCAAATCAGGTAGCGGCTGCCATCTGGAGCAGCATAAAAGCTCTCTTGGTTGATACCAAAATCCTTCAAAAAATCTGCCGTCAAACTTCTATTAGTCCTTATTTCATAGGAGTACTGCATTTCCTCGGGTTTTGGAGATGCTTTTTGGTTAACAAAAAGTTCTCCCTCCCGAACTTCAATTTGATCGCCAGGAACAGCTACAGCTCGTTTGATGTAATTTGTTTTGAGGTCATTAGGATAGTTGAATTCTACGGGATAGTTGAATACGACCACATCATTGCGCTGCACGGAGGTAAATCCAGGTAGACGGAAATAGGGCAGCTGAATAAGATCTGTGTAGGAGGGAATTTCAGTGCCCCAAATTTTTTGATGCGTCAGCGGAACCTGCAAAAGTGTTTTTGGAATTCTAGTTCCATAATGCACTTTACTCACAAATAGAAAGTCCCCAACGAGAAGGGTTTTTTCCATCGAGGCAGTTGGAATGGTAAAGGGCTCTAAAAGTAGCCAGCGGATCAAGGAAGCTGCTATTACAGCGAATACTAGCGCATCAATCCACTCACGAAATGCCGATTTTTTTGGTTTAGTTTTACTCATTGGTTAGCGGTTAACTTAAAAATGATAAGTAATCATCCATCGAAAGTACTCCTTTTTTCCCCAAAATCCACTCGGCAACTTGGATTGCTCCTAGGGCAAAACCTTGCCTGTTTTGGGCCGTGTGAATGATTTCGAGGTTATCAATCTCAGAAGTATAGCGAATGTGGTGGGTACCAGGTGCAGGATCGATACGCTTTGAAGTGATTGGCAAAGAGCTTGGACTGTTGGGCGATTCACCCACCAAATTCCATGACTTTAGGTGCGAATAGTGCTTCAGAATCCCTTCAGCCAAGGTGATGGCAGTTCCGGATGGGGCGTCCTTTTTCGCTTTATGGTGAATTTCTTCTATTGCTACTTGGTAGCCACTGGTCTCATTCATGAGCTTGGCAAGGAGTTCATTTACCTTGAAGAATACGTTAACTCCAATACTAAAGTTGGAGGCATAAAAGAAAGTTCCTTGGTGTTGGTGGGTCAGGGCTTCAATCTCCGGAAGCTGAGATAACCAGCCTGTGGTTCCTGAAAGTACAGGAATTCCATTGGTAATTGCCCATCGAATATTCCCGATTGCGGCTTCTGGCTGACTGAATTCGATGGCTACATCGATCGTTTTAGGATCTAAAGATGTGCGTAATTCTTGGTTTTCCAGATCGATTTTTGCGATGATTTGGTGCCCTCTTTCTTCAGCTAACTCACTGATTAGCTTGCCCATTTTTCCGTAACCCAAAAGTGCAATGTTCATTACTTAAATTGGAGTGTAAAAGAAAAGCCCCTAGTGGAAGAGGCAGAAAGTGTGCCAATTTGCGGGGCGATCCTCAAGGTTAAATCTTCAGAGATGTCAAAACCAGACAGGTGTGCATCTACATTGGCATCCACCAAGTTGAGGGCATAGATACCGAGCATCAGGAGTAGGGTTAGGTCTCTATTTTGCCTCCAATAATCCACATTTCGAACCAATGATGCACGATTTAAGGAAGGAAATTGATTGGGCTCCCCCTTGTCTAGCGCAAAAAGTGCATCTCTGAAGCGTTCATACCGCTTGTGATTGTATTGGATAAAATAGACATCTGTAAGTATGCCTGCATATAGGATTGGTACCTTCCAGGATTTTCCATTGTAAATTTGGCCAGCTCCAGGAAGCATCGCGGACAGCAGGGTCGCTTTCTTTGGGTCCTTTGGGAGTAGGCTAGGAGACTCTGCTACTTTCTCCAATTTTTTATTTGTGATTTGTGCGCTTGAGTCTGATTGCCCATGAGCAGAGCCTGTTCCTATTCCCAATATACAAAGCGCTACTAAAATAGACCAAAGCAGCATCCTGGAGGGTAGAGTAGGAGAGGAAAAAGCAAACACAATTAAATGATTTCTAAGATTTCAAGAATTCTATTGAGATCCGAGGCAGAGGTGAAGGGAATTCTGATTTCTCCTTTGTTTTTTTGGTTAGCCTTTAAGGCTACTTTGGACCCAAAATGGGTTGCAAGCCGCTGCTGGATTTTTGATAGCTCATACTTTCGAACAGGGCTAATTTCTGACTTCGTACTTGGTTTTTCTGGATTTGCTTCATTCAATCCTTTAACCAAAGCTTCTACCTTTCTTACGCTTAGTTCTTCATCTAAAATTTTCTTAAAGAGTGCAAGCTGCTTATCTATATCCACAATATTTATCAATGCGCGAGCATGACCCATGGACAATTGCTGATCTCGAATTGCTGCTTGGATACTTGGCGGAAGCTTGAGTAAGCGGAGGTAATTATTGACAGTGGTTCTATTTTTTCCGACTCTATCGCCAAGTTCTTCTTGCTTTAAGTTGCATTCAATTAGCAATCTTTGGTAGGATTGTGCGATTTCGAGCGCATTGAGATTTTCTCGTTGAATATTCTCAATCAGGGCCATTTCCAACATTTGCTGGTCGTTGGCTTCACGGACATAAGCTGGAATTTTAGTTAGTCCCGCAAGCTTTGCTGCCTGAAATCTCCGTTCACCTGAAATAAGTTGGTATTCGTTTGTTGCCAGCTTTCGGACCGTAATGGGTTGAATTATTCCTTGCACACGAATTGACTCAGCTAATTCTTGCATGGCCTCCTTGTCGAAGTGTATTCTTGGCTGATAAGGATTGACTTGAATTTCTGTTAAAGGGATTTCAAAGATCCCAACTTTTTGAATCTCAGGCAGGATTTCTTGTGGCCTACCTTTTGCTGGACTATCTTCCAAAAGAGCGCTTAAACCTCTTCCTAATGCGTTTTTTCGTGGGGATTTTGAATCTGACATGATCAATTCTTTGATTTTTGAAGTCCATTTCGTTGTACAATCTCCCCTGCTAAATTGAGGTAGGCGATGGTTCCTCTTCCATCTGCATCGAAGGAAATTGCGGGCAGTCCAAAGCTTGGGGATTCGGAAAGTCGGACATTTCGAGGAATAATAGTTTCAAATACCATATTCTTGAAGTGAGTACGGACCTCCTCCACTACTTGGTTGGAAAGGCGAAGGCGGACATCGTACATGGTTAGTAAAATTCCTTCTATGCCAAGATCTGGATTAAGTCGCGTTTGTATAATCTTGATGGTATTTAATAATTTTCCTAAACCTTCCAATGCAAAATACTCACATTGAACTGGGATAATAACGGAGTGAGCAGCAGTTAATGCATTGATCGTGATCAAGCCAAGGGAAGGGGAGCAATCAATGATGATGAAATCGTATTGATCCTTCAAGTTAGAGATCACTTCCTTCATCTTTTCTTCTCGGTTGTCTACATTGATCATTTCTACCTCAGCACCGACCAAGTCAATATGAGAAGGAATTAGAGATAAATGTTCCAAGTTGGTGGGTAGGATAATGGATTGGATATCCACACCATCTACCATACACTCGTATATACTAGCTTCTATTGATTTGGGATTATGGCCAAGACCTGAGGTTGTGTTTGCTTGGGGGTCAGCATCAATAACTAAGGTTTTGAATTCTAAAACAGCAAGACTTGCCGCCAAATTCATTGCAGTGGTAGTTTTTCCAACCCCACCTTTTTGGCTCGCAATGGCAATAATTTTTCCCATGGTGTGTTCGTTACCGGAATTTAGAAATCAATATTAAGCAAATTCAGGTCCATTTTTGGCAGGGGTCTCCTTTTTTTGCAAGGTTTCTAACAAAAAATAAGGTGATTATCTACAAGAACTAAGTGAAATAGCATAGAGAAGGATTAAAGCAACTAGTGAATCGTGGACCTTTCTAGGGCCATCGCATTTTCTTTTAATTCACAATCCTTAGTTTTGAACAATAGCTAAGTAAAACTAGGCCTATAAATCATTCAACTAAATTTTAAACTATAGATTTGCTTCGAGAGTAGGCACTATTAAGAGATAAAAAAGGGGGCAATTGATCTGCCCCCCTTATTTTATTTTTTCTTGTTTGCATCTGCAGCTTTCATTGCATCTTCTAGCCGTTGTTGGAATTTTGACTTTTTCTTGTCCACATTCTTTACTTTATTTTCTTCTACTTTTTGACGGATTTTAGCATCATCAACAAACAGTTTAATCAATGCCTGCTGTCCAAATGTAAATATGTTGGATACCAAATAGTAGAAGCTAAGTCCTGCAGGGAAGGAGTTTAGGACAAACATAAACATAACGGGCATGATGTAGCCCAAGTTTTTCATAGGACCTGTTGCGGTAGTCAACTGGTTATTGAAATGTGCGTAAAGCACTTGAGAAATCGTCATTAGGAGGGTGAACAAACTCACATGAGCCCCATAA
Source organism: Cytophagales bacterium (assembly GCA_005788235.1). Lineage (GTDB taxonomy): Bacteria > Bacteroidota > Bacteroidia > Cytophagales > Cyclobacteriaceae > Algoriphagus. The sequence goes on along the minus strand of SXYU01000092.1, from coordinate 7,036 downwards.
AAAGGGATGGTAAAGGGGAGCATGATGAATTCATCGTAAGTAGAAAGATCTTCTGCCCACCAGAAAGATTCTTGTCTTAGTTCGATGGCATTGGGGAAGAAGAAGAACATGGCAAATAGGAATGGCATCTGTAACAATAAGGGAAGGCATCCAGACAATGGACTTACCCCTAATTGAGAGAAGAGCTTCATTTGCTCCTGTTGCATTTTGGTGGCATCGTCTCCATATTTTTCTTTCAACTCATCAATCTCGGGCTTGATTACCCGCATTTTTGCCATCCCAATGTAGGATTTATAGGTTAGCGGAGATAAAGCTACTTTAATGAGAAGCACGATTAGGATGATAATAATCCCATAGCTGTCAAAGTACTTTTCAAGAAATTCGAATAGGTGGACAACGATGTATTTATTTACCCAGCTCACAAAGAAGTAGCCCATGTCTACATTTTCTTCAAATCCTAGGGTGACGGCTTTTAGGGTTTTGTATTGATCTGGGCCAAAATAATAGCTGAGGTTTGCCTGACCCTCTAAAATAGGAAGGGAAAGACTTGCACTCATCGAACGAACCAATGAGGAATCGGCAGGAGTACTTTGGCTAAGGTTTACTTCTTGGAATACAGAGTCTGCAATGATTCCGGCTGTAAAGAAACGTTGGGAGAAGGCAATCCATTTGACAGGTTCCGCCACTTTTGCTTCTTCAGGATCATCGCTAAGCCCAAGATTTTCATAGGTACCTTCAGCCAAGTAATAGTTTACTTGTGTTTTCCTTCTGGATTCAGCAAGGTCTTTTTCTTGGGATTTGATTTCATCTTTCCAGTCAATTTTGACTGCTTTTGAAGTTAGTATTTCTTGGAGCCCTTGAAATTCAAAACTCTTTTCTAAGGTGTATTCGCCTTCTTTCAGCGTGTATTTTTGAATTAATTGTCCTGATGGGCTGCTGGCAGCAAAGGTTAGCGTTTGTTGTTTTACCCCTTCGACATTGGCTGAACTTAAGGTAGGTACAAAATACAAGTCATTCAGATTTATTGGTCCCAAACGGGTATCAATGGAGTAGTTTAGGCTAGTTTGAGCACTATCCAGTAGGTAAAGAGGTTCGTTTTTCCAGCTGGTATAATTCTTCAGAAGAACCTCTGTGATACTTCCTCCTTTATTGGAAAGGGTGATTTTGACTACCTCATTCTCTAGGACTAGGAACTCTTCTTCGCCAAGGGTGAAGGGAGCAAGATCACCAAATTTACGTTGACGTTCTAGGTCAAGTAAGCTGTCCGGAACTCCTGCCGTAGGCAAGGTAGCGGCTACTTCTGTGGTGGTGGTCGAATCGGCAGTTGTGGTGATTTCTACAGGCGGAATTTCGGGGCTAGTCGCAAAAAATATCGAGTAGGTGAGAATGACCGCTGCAAAAAGGATCAAACCTGTTGCTTGATTTTTATCCATGTTAGTTGAAGAAGGCTGGGCTTAAGCTCCAGTTATTTGTTATTTTTTTTATCGAGTGCCGCTTGAATAAATTCTACAAACAAGGGTTGTGGTTTCAAAACAGTGCTTTTGTACTCGGGATGAAATTGCACGCCTACAAACCAAGGATGGTTTTTAAGTTCAATAATTTCTACCAATCCAGTTTTAGGATTTTTTCCTGTGGCCACCATGCCGTTTGATTCGATTTGTTCGAGGTATTCGTTGTTGAACTCATAGCGGTGTCTATGGCGCTCTTGAATTTTTGTTTTTCCGTAGGCCAAAGCTGCCTTGCCACCTTTTTTGAGATCACAAGCATACGAACCCAGACGCATAGTTCCTCCCATTTGGTTAATTTTCTTTTGCTCCTCCATCAGGGCAATGACCGGATGAGGGGTATTTGGTTCCATTTCGGTGGAATTGGCATTTTCGAGTTTGAGTACATTTCTTGCAAATTCAATCACCGCAACTTGCATTCCTAGGCAGATACCGAAGAAGGGGATCTGGTTTTCCCGAGCATACTTCACGGTGGCGATTTTACCTTCAAAACCTCGCTCTCCAAAGCCTGGGGCAACCACTATGCCGTCCAACAATTTTAGTTTGGCGTTGTAATTTCCATTATTAATTTCCTCAGAAGATAGTAGGACCAGATTGACCTTGCATTCAGCTGCGGCACTGGCATGTACAAATGACTCAATGATGGATTTGTAGGCATCGGGAAGCGAAACGTATTTACCTACTAGACCTATTGCCACATCTGCTGTTGGATTTTTCAATCTGCCTAAAAAGTCTTTCCAGTCTTTCAAGTCTAACTTTGACTTGGGCTTTAAATTGAGTTTGGAAAGTACTCGCTCGTCCAACTTTTCTTTTTTCATCAAAAGTGGTACGTCGTAAATGGATTCTGCATCCATGGCTTCGATGACGCTATCCAATTGTACATTGCAAAATAAGGCCAATTTCCGTTTGACATCAGCAGGTAAAGGGTACTCGGTACGGCAAACTAAAATATCAGGTTGAATACCTGCCTCCAGGAGTTGCTTCACTGAATGCTGTGTGGGTTTTGTTTTTAATTCCTTCGCTGCTTTAAGGAAGGGAATTAGCGTGAGGTGAACTACTAGAAAATTTCCAGGACCTAAATCCCATCGGGCTTGTCTTACCGCTTCAATAAAGGGTAAGGACTCAATATCTCCCACACAACCGCCAATCTCTGTGATGACGACATTGTATTTACCATCTTGGCCAAGCTTGTAAAAGTTACTTTTGATCTCATCGGTGATGTGTGGGATTACCTGAACTGTTTTCCCAAGAAATTCACCTTTACGCTCTTTGGTAATTACATTGTTGTAAATCCTACCAGTGGTGATGTTATTGCTTTGGGAGGTTTCAACGTTTAAAAATCGTTCGTAATGCCCCAGGTCAAGGTCTGTTTCTGCTCCATCCTCAGTTACATAGCATTCTCCGTGCTCGTAAGGATTCAAGGTGCCTGGATCAATGTTTAGGTAGGGATCAAATTTTTGGATGGTAACACTTAATCCTCTGGATTGTAGCAATTTGCCCAATGAAGCGGCGATTATGCCTTTTCCTAAGGAAGAAGTAACTCCTCCAGTGATAAAAATGTACTTTGTTTTTGAGGCCATAAGAAGCGGTGGAGGGATAGAAATAAGTTGAATTCTTATGGGGTATAAAGGTAGAAAAATTCATGAATAGGTCTCACTAACCTTCATGGAATTTTTCAGGAAAAGAAATTACCCAAGCTTTTAGAAAAGTTTGAAAAAAATGAACTAAAAATCAGGAAGCATTTCCTTCAAATCTAGCAGTGAACTACTTGATGGATTTTGTGTTTTTTCTACATCAATCTTGTATAATATAAATTCTTTATATCAACTTTAAGTTTTTATAAGTTAAGAATTCAAAATCCACTTCCATACAAGCCTAGTTTACAAAGCTTTTTATAAGCTGAGTCTGTTAATTAGGAGATATTCTTTTTGTATTTCAAACTGAATAAATTCAATTTCATCCCTAGTTTTATAACTTTTTTTAGTTGTGAATTGGTAAGATATAATTTGTTTGCATTCTTTGTAGAAGTATTAATTCAATTCTTGATTTAGTGCATGATTTTCATCCAAATTGTGCATTTGATTCAGCTTATCGTCTTCAATTCTATTTTTTTTCCTGAATAGAGGAGTAATTAGTCTAATTTTTAGTGACTTTTTTTTTATACATAGTTTGTGTTTAAACTTACGTTTAATCGAAATAAAAAGGCTTTTTGAAGGTATAAAAATTGATAGGATAAAAAAATTAAAACCAGCCTCTTATTTTTTGTTAAAATTTATTATAATCGTTTTGGAATACTAAATTTATAGCACTATATTTAAAGTCGTTTTTAAACTATAAAATAAACAAAAAACATGAGAGAATTAATTAAGGAATCTATCGTAGATCTAAAAAAATCCGATGGGTTTGTGTATGTGACAGCTGAAGGTAAAAAAATTGACCTTCATGAAGCTGCTTCTCGAGGAATCGCCGTGACACCAGTCAACCCTAGGGATGGCGTAATTAAGAAATTAGAAGCTGCTGGTTTGTTCCTTACTGAAAACAAATTCTTGGCAGACCTAAACGAGTTGATTGCTTCCTTAAATGGAACTTCTACAAGTAAGTCTGAAGGGAAACGTAGATCTTTTTCTGAAATTGAAAAAGGGAAAATTATGGAAGAGTGGAAAAAAGTAGAGGCTGCTGGGAAAAAGACAAAGGCAGCTTTCGCTCGTGAAGTTGGTGTAGGTTACCAAACTTTTATCAACTGGTTAAGAGGTTAATTCTCACTCAAAATTACAAAAAAGGATAGCCATCGCTGTCCTTTTTTGTTGCTAGTTGGGTGTATGTAGAGGCAATAAGTGAGTACTCGTTATTTTTTGTTTTCAATGGGATTGCGAATGATTTTTTAGGATGGTAGTCTAGATAGATAATCTGTTTATTTTTGTAGCATGCTAGACCAGGCCAACATTCTTTCTCTTTTTAAGGAGAAAGGAAAAGTTTTCATCAAAGAAGGGAGTGGAAAGATTTTTTCCTTGCGTAGAGCATCCCTTGCCGAGCAAGAGCAGGTAGAAAGAGGAATTTACCTGCTATTTGATTTGTTTCAAATCCGAACTGTTTGCGTTCCCTTTGCTGAAGTTTCTTTGGATATTGTCGAATTTGCTTCCAAGCCTACCATCTATCAAAGTCCAGCAAATCCCTTGCTTCCCAAAGGGGCAGTGGTAAATGGATTGGTTTACTTTTCCTTGATTCGAGAGCCCAACTGGAATAAACTTTTGTTTCAGATCGCCCAGCCCGTACTTTTTAGGGAAGAACCAGGAGTAGAGGCAGCGGTGCAAACTAGTCTGCTATTCCCGCTTTTCCACTTAGGAACCAAGGAGTTGTTTTTAGGCCCCGAAGGAGAAGTAAAAATAAAGAAGGGATGAACTTAAAGGATAGGCTAGATGAACATTCCATTTTTGCCCATGTAGCGAAAGTGGCAGCTGAGGAAAGAATTGAAACCTATGTGGTAGGAGGCTATGTGCGGGATTTGATTCTAGGACGTCCTAACAAGGATATTGATTTTACTTGTGTGGGTTCTGGAATACAATTGGCACAAGCAGTTGCAAAGACCTTTGAAGTACATGTACCCTTGTCCATATTTAAAAATTTTGGGACAGCCATGCTGAAGTTAGACGACTGGGAGCTTGAGTTTGTAGGTGCTCGAAAAGAATCCTATCGGCAAGAATCGCGCAAACCAATTGTTGAAGACGGTAGCCTACAGGAAGATTTGGAGCGAAGAGATTTCACGATCAATGCGATGGCTATTTCCCTGAATTCGGATAACTATGGGGAATTGATCGATCCATTTGATGGGATAAAGGATTTAAAGTCCAAGCAGCTAAAAACTCCCTTACAACCAGGGATTACATTCTCTGATGATCCGCTACGCATGATGCGCGGGGTGCGGTTTGCTACCCAACTTAATTTTGATATCGAATCAGAGACTTTTTTTGCATTATCAACTTACGCCTCCCGACTTCAAATCATTTCGGCAGAGCGCATCATTGATGAACTCAATAAAATAATCCAAACCCCCAAGCCTTCCTATGGATTCAAACTGTTGTTTGTCTCCAAACTCTTGCATGAGTTTTTTCCTGAAATGGTCGAGCTCCAAGGGGTAGATTCTGTAGACGATAAATCGCATAAGGACAATTTTTACCATACGCTTCAAGTATTGGACAACCTCTGTCAAGTCTCAGATAACCTTTGGCTTCGCTGGGCGGCAATCCTTCACGATATCGCCAAGCCTGCTACCAAGCGATTTCATCCAAATATAGGATGGACCTTCCATGGGCATGAGGACAAGGGGGCTCGGATGACACCGGGTATTTTTAGGCGATTGAAACTTCCCATGGACGAGCGGATGAAGTATGTGCAGAAGCTAGTACGACTTCATTTAAGACCTATTGCCTTGGTAAAAGATGAGGTGACAGACTCAGCCTTGCGGAGGTTGCTTTTTGATGCGGGGGATGACATCGATGATCTGATGGCCTTGTGTAGAGCAGACATTACCTCCAAAAACGACAAGAAGGTTCAGAAGTACTTGGATAACTTTGGACGGGTAGAGCAGAAGCTTAAACAAGTCGAAGAAAAAGACCAAGTTCGTAATTTTCAGCCGCCAGTCAGTGGAGAGGAAATTATGGATACCTTTGGGATTTCTCCTTCAAAAATCATTGGAGATATAAAAGAAGAAATCAAAGAAGCTATATTGGAGGGGCGAATTAAAAATAACCCGGTGGAAGCCCGAAATTTAATGCTTGAAATTGCCCAAGAAAAAGGACTTTACCCCATTCAAAAACCTTAAATACTAGTTCAGTCATGATGAAAATCGCAGTTTTCGTTTCTCTATTTGTTCTCAGCATCGGTGCAGCCGTGGCTCAAACAGCTACCGATTCTATCCCGAGGTTTGATCCTAAAGTAAAAAATGCACTTAATATGGTGGATCAGCTGGCCTATCAGGCTGCACTCCGCTACAGCGACTTGGCGATTGCCAAACAAAAGCTTTACGATCTGTTGGCAAGAAATCCAGAAGATCTCCGCTACATGGAAGCCTTGGGCAGCTTGTATTTTGAGGCTGGGCAAAATGCTTCTGCTGCCTTGGTGGCCATGGATATTTTGAAAATCAACGATAAGAATGTAGGCGCATTGGAAATTGCTTCGTATTCCTTGGAGCAATTGGGTGCCTTTGATCGCGCTCTTCCGTATTATGAAAGCCTACACCTCTTGACGGGGGATAATTTTAGTCTGTACAAGTCGGCCTACCTTCAGTATTCCATGAAGCGGTATGCAGAAGCAATGAATTCCTTGACCATGCTCATGAAGGTGGCTAAGGTGGATGAGAAAATTGGTTTTGCGATCTCTGATTCGGAGACGCAGCAGGTTGATATGAAAGCGGCGGCGCTCAATTTGAAGGGATTAGTGTTCTTGGATCAAAACTCCAAGGTAGAAGCCAAAGCTGCATTCAATGAAGCCCTTGCAATTGAGCCAACGTTTACCCAGGCTAAGGAAAATTTGGT
>SXYU01000091.1 GCA_005788235.1 Cytophagales bacterium | reverse complement strand
CACCAATTACCAATTTCCTAGCCTATGCCGAGCAAAGCTTCCTAGATGAAGTAGCCTTAGCTGCTGGTAAAGATCCCGTTGATTTCCGTTTGGAATTACTCAATCGTGCCAAAACCAATCCAGTAGGAGAGTTGGGCTACGATGTAGATCGCATGATTGGCGTGGTGAAAATGGCGAAGGAAAAATCCAATTGGGGCAAAAATCCTTCCGTAAAGCAAGGGTTCAGCGTTTACTTCTCCCATAAATCCTATGTAGCTCAAGTGGCTGACATTGAGATGGAAGCGGGCAAACCTACTTTGAAAAAAATCACTGCAGTGACGGATTGCGGCTTAGTCGTGAATCCTACCGGTGCCAATCACCAGGTTCGTGGTGGAATCGTGGACGGCATGGGACATGCGATGTACACCAACCTGACCTTTGAAGCAGGGGTGCCTAAGCAGCGAAACTTTGATACCTACCGTCTGATTCGTTTGAAAGAAGTTCCTGAAATCGATACCCACTTTGTGGACTCGGGATTTGATCCAACTGGATTGGGTGAGCCTGCGCTGCCACCTACTGGAGGAGCCATAGCGAATGCGATATTTGCGGCCACCGGCAGAAGACTACGCAGTCAGCCCTTTATCGAGCAAAAGGAGTTTTCCGATATCCAATTGCAAATCAAAAGAGGGTAAATCATGACAAAAAAAGCCCCGCAGTGATGCGGGGCTTTTTTGTTTTTGGAAGTGGAATTAGTTCATCTTTCCCGCTTCCTCTTGCAATAAGGCAGATTCGTCTGCTAGGCAGGAATCGATGTAAGTTTGAATAGCGGTGTTTTTGGGTAATCCTTTTGCAATCAAGGCTCTAAGAGCCACCAAAACGGCAAGTCGGGTCCCCACTTTTTTGGCAGCAGTACCAAATAAGGGCTCCAATTCTTCGTAAGTGACATTTTCTGCTTGCACTCGGATATCTTTTAGTGCCTCTTCTAGCTTATCTCCCGATAGATTGGTCAGCTTTTTACCGATGTATTGAATCTCGGTCAACCCTGATTTGGTTTCTTGAGGATCTTGCGCTACCGGCTTCGTGGCAGTCTGCTGCTTGTTTGCAGTGGCAGCATTTTGCTTTGCCCAGATATCCTTTAATCCTACGGTCTTATTAAATACCAACTGTCCTTCACGTGAATCTGAATCCAAGGTAAAATAGCCAAGGCGTTGAAATTGGTAGCTCTCGTTTGGTCTTGCATTGCCCAAGTGTGGTTCTAAATAGGCATTTTTAATCACCTTCAAGGAATTCGGATTAATGAAGTCCATGTAACTTTTGGATTCATGGGTGTCCGGAGATTCATCTAAAAACAAGCGATCGTATTCGCGAACTTCAGCTTGGATGGCATGTGCCACGGATACCCAGTGAATGGTAGACTTTACCTTTCGCTGGCTTGCTGCAGTGCCCGAACCTGATCTGGAATCAGCATCGTGGCTGCAGTGAATTTCAAGAAGATTGCCCGCTGCATCTTTTACTACCGACTCAGCTTTGATGATGTAGGCACTTTTCAAGCGAACCTCCTGACCCAGGGCAAGGCGGAAAAAGTTGGAATCTGCCTCTTCTTTGAAATCCTCGCGTTCGATGTACAATTCTCTGGAAAAAGGCACCTCATGTGTTCCTGCATCTGTTTTTTCTGGATTATTTTCCAAATGCAAGATTTCAGTTTGTCCTGCCGGATAGTTTTGAAGGACTACTTTGATAGGGTTCAATACCGCCATAACCCGGGTAGCGCTTTGGTTTAGGTCCTCACGAACACAAAACTCAAGCAAGGATACGTCCGTTACATTTTCTCTTCTAGAAATACCAGCCACTTCACTAAAGTTGCGGATCGAATTAGGTGTATAGCCTCGTCTTCTCAAACCAGAAATGGTCGGCATGCGGGGATCATCCCATCCCGTTACTACCTTCTTTTGCACCAGTTCGAGCAACTTGCGCTTGCTCATCACCGTGAAACTTAGATTACGACGCGCAAATTCCCGCTGCTTGGGACGAAGTAGGGTAGTATCGATGATCTGATCCAAGTACCAATCGTACAATTCACGGTGCGCTTTAAACTCAAGCGTACAGATGGAATGGGAAACCTGTTCGAGGTAATCCGACTCTCCATGAGCCCAATCGTACATGGGGTAAATATTCCAGATATCACCGGTGCGGTGATGGTGTGCACGAATGATGCGGTACAAAATTGGATCTCGCATGTGCATGTTCGGAGAAGCCATGTCGATCTTCGCACGAAGCAGGAAGGTGCCAGGAGCAAATTCTCCATTTTTCATTCGCTCAAACAAGTCTAAATTTTCGGCAATAGATCTATCTCGGAATGGGCTAGGAGTACCTGGGCTAGTGGGCGTACCTTTTTGTTCGGCGATTTGCTCGGAGGATTGCTGATCTACATAAGCTTTGCCTTGCTTGATTAACACGACAGCCCAGTCGTACAATTGCTGAAAATAATCGGAAGAATAGCATTCTTTGGCCCATTTGAAGCCCAGCCAAGCAATGTCACGCTTAATGGCATCTACGTATTCTTGTTCCTCTTTTGCGGGATTGGTATCGTCAAATCGAAGGTTGACAGGAGCACCGTATTTTTCACCCAAACCGAAGTTTAAGCAGATGGATGCCGCATGGCCGATGTGCAGGTAGCCATTGGGTTCCGGTGGAAATCGGAAGCACAATTTCTCTATGGGAAACCCATTAGCTAGGTCTTCTTCGATGATGTGTTCTATGAAATTCAGGGATTCGGTAGCTTCTTTCATAATCTTCAATTCGCTGTCAAAAATACGTCAAATGCTAGGAATTCCAACCGCAAAGTAAAAGACTCGGCCAGGCTTAAATTTCATCTGGCTCACGACTTGGCCAATAGGCGCCAACAAGGTTTAGGGTCTTTTTGGCTGGATTGAATTGAAAGCTCAGTTTCATTTCTTCCGCCGTAGTTTCATGTAAATCTTGGCAGTTATTGAAATAAACCAACTCAAAACCTAGGCTGAGGGTGCCAATATCGGGAGAGTCCAGTTGTGGGGCAGTAGTCAATTTCACCTTTTCAACCACCGCTCCCTGTCTTTTGTAGTAATAGGACAGAAAGATACCCAAGTCTCGCTGCTGGGTTTGGATAAGCCAAGACCAGGCTTCGGAAGAAAGCCTATCAAAGGGAAAATCAAATGTCCAAGATTCTTGCATGGGAATTCAAAGGTAGGGAAATCGAATTTTGAACGCTTCAAAAAACAAGTAAAAGCAGTAGTTTAGGGTCATGAATTACCCGATTTATCTGGATCACAATGCTACTACGCCTTGCGCAGAAGAGGTGATTGCTGCCATGCTTCCATTTTTTGGTGCTCATTTTGGAAATGCAGCAAGCAAAAGTCACCCGTACGGTTGGGTGGCTGAACAGGCAGTGGAAGATGCCCGAGAGGCGGTAGCTCAATTGATTGGAGCGAAGTCCAAGGAGCTCATATTTACTTCAGGCGCCACAGAATCGCTCAATTTGGCCATCAAGGGGGTATTTGATCTATTTTCTGGTGAAAAACAGCATTACATCACCTGCCAAACCGAGCACAAAGCTGTATTGGACAGCATGGCAGAAATTCAGCGTAGAGGAGCGGAGGTGACTTATCTACCCATAAATGCCGATGGTGAGCTGGATTTGAACTTGTTGGAGCAAAGCATTCAGCCGCATACCAAGATGATTTGTTTGATGTGGGCCAATAATGAAACTGGAGTCATTCACCCCATCCAAGAAATCGCCCAAATTGCCGATAAACATGGAGTTATTTTTCTAACGGATGCGGTACAAGCAGTGGGCAAAATTCCGGTAAATGCGCATGGAATTCACCTAATGGCCCTTTCTGCTCATAAATTGTATGGTCCCAAAGGGGTTGGGGCACTTTATGTGCGCCACAACCATTCCTTGCCCAAGCCTTTGGCTCAGCTTCATGGGGGCGGGCATGAAAAAGGGTTTCGCAGTGGCACGCTCAATGTGCCAGGAATTGTAGGCTTTGGAAAGGCGGCCCAACTCCGAATTCAAGAGATGGATGAGGAAGCGATTCGGCTCGAGAAGCTTCGTGATCGGCTGGAATCAGGCCTTTTAGAGCTTCCAGGCGTATATAGAAATGGATCAATCCGGCGTCGACTTGCACATGTGAGCAATCTTTCCTTTTCCGGTGTGGAAGGGGAGGGATTGCTATTGAAAGTAAATCAGTGGATCGCTGTAAGTTCGGGCTCCGCCTGCAGCTCCATCTCCCCCAAACCAAGCCATGTGCTCCAGGCTATGGGAATCCCTTCGGATTTGGGACGAGCTTCGCTACGATTTAGTTTGGGAAAAGATACAAGTTCTGATTGTGTAGAAAATGCTGTATCTTGGGTTAAATCAGTGGTTGAGAATTTGAGAAATTCCTCATAAAAATCACATGATCTTTTTTATACCCAGCGAAAGAATTGTGGGACATTGGATGTAAATTGGATTATGGATTCCAAAAAACCAGATTTAGTCGAAGAGCCAGATGCTTCCTACGGCAAGTATTCCTATGCGGATTATTTAACTTGGCAGTTTGAAGAAGTGGTAGAGCTCATTAATGGTAAGATTTTCAAAAAAGCTGCCGCAGCTCCAAAGAGATTACATCAAAAAGTTTCTTCTAAACTTAATTTTAAGCTATACCAATTTTTAGAGGGAAAGCGTTTTCAGGTATATGCTGCACCTTTTGATGTTCGATTTCCCAAAGATTCCAAGGAAGATTGTCAAATTTTCGATGTGGTCCAACCAGACCTTTGTGTGATCTGCAATCCTGAAAAACTGGACGAAAGAGGTTGCCTCGGCGCCCCAGATTTAATTGTGGAAATTCTTTCTCCTGGAAATACCAGAACCGAACTTAAGTTTAAATACCTGCTCTATGAATCGCATGGAGTAGTTGAATATTGGGTTATCCATCCAGATTATCAAAATGTCATTCAATATACCCTATTAAACGACCACTACATCCCTTCCAAATTAATGACCTCGGGAGATGTGCTCCAGTCTAAGGTCCTAGAAGGTTTTAGCTTGGATTTGGAAGATTTTTTTGCGGATATCGAGTGAGGAATTGGTTTACATCATCTTCTGTATCCAAATCCACTGCTCCAAGTGGGAAATCAAGCACCTGGACCTCTGCTTGATATTTAAAAATAACCTTCTTGGCTCCTTCAGATTCGGTCAATTGCAGTAACTCCTCAAAATAACGTCTATCAAAAAGTGCCGGCACTCCCAAGGTATTGGAGTAAGAAGCCGCCACGATCCCCTTGCCGGATGTATACTTTGCGGTAATCAATTGATCTAGGAGAGAAGCATCCACAAAAGGTTGGTCGCATAACATCAGCACCACTTGATTGATCACTTCCTTTTCCATCAAAAAACGAAGTCCTGCCTGCATGCTGGAGGACATTCCATGCTGCCAATCCGGATTAACAATAAACTGAGCGCTCGAAGGTTCAAAACCAGTTTGCATGAGTTCAGGATTGGATCCAAGCACCAGTACTAAGCAATTAGCTTGGCTCTTATTAGCTTCATCAATGGCTTTTTGAATCAGTGTTTTTCCTTGATAATGAATGAGTTGCTTTGGTCTACCTAAACGGGAAGATGAACCTGCTGCCAAAAGGATGACTCCAGTTTTCATAACCCGGAATCATGTATGGGTCCTGGCTTGTCTCGGAGGAAACCGGGTTTCCGCTTGCGAACTACTGCGGCGATTTCAGCAAGGATGGCTAGCGCGATCTCCTCGGAAGTTTCTGCACCAAGGTCTAATCCAATAGGAGCGTAGAGGTTACCCTTTGGAATAGCGATTCCCTTTGCCTGAAGTCGTTCCAACAACTTTTCAGTCTTTCGCTTCGGGCCTAAGATCCCGATGTAGGGGACTGGCAAATGGGATAATTTCTCGAGGAGGACCAGTTCGTAGTCAAAATTATGCGTCATCAGGAGCGCTACGGTATTCAAGTCCGTTTCAATCTGTTCCATCACCTCTTCCGCAGGTCCTTGGATGATTCGTTGAACGGTTGGAAATCGATTGCTCGTAGCCAAGGCTTTTCTCCCATCCACCAGAATCACTTCATGCCCCAGGATGGCCGCGAGTTGTGCCACCGGGAGGGTATCATTACCTGCGCCAAATAGGAGCAACTGTAGGGGAGGGTGAATCAATTCAAAAAATATGGAAAGCTCGTCCAACGCTTTGAAACACTGAATTCGACTCCTAGGCTGCTCAAAAGCAGCAATTTCTTGTAGGATACGGGGATGGAATTCTTCCTTGACTTTAGTCAGGGATCCAAACTGCTGCGATCCCTGTGTGAGGTGTATCGTGCCGATTTGCTCCTTTTTGGAGTTTTTGAGGGAAAAGAAAGTAAGCAATAGGGAAGTTTCCCGCTTGGATCTGGTCTGACGAATCAGTTCCACAGGATTGTCTGCCTTTGCAACATCGAGTGGCTCAATCAAGAGGAGAATGATGCCATTACAACCCAATCCAATTCCAAACTTCTGGTCATCCTCATCCGTGGTGTCGTAGGTGACGAGCATGGATTTTTGCTGAAAGATGACCACCTGTGCTTTGCGAAGCGCATCTCCTTCCAAGCAACCCCCACTAATTGCCCCAGTTAATCTTCCATCCTGAGTAACGAGCATTCGTGCACCAGGGCGTCTGTAAGCAGAGCCATCCACT
>SXYU01000090.1 GCA_005788235.1 Cytophagales bacterium | reverse complement strand
TACCACTTGGCCTCGGCGGACGCCGGTTCGTATTTGCTGGCAATAGACATAGGTACTGAGTTCTTAAGTTGCAAAAATAGCAGAAAAAGTTTGGGGGAGGGAGCCAGAAAGGAAAGAAATAGGAGGATTGAGTAATGACCGTGGATTTAGAACCCAAAACTAAAGGATTCTAGAATCCTAGTACACAAAAAAAGCCGGGGGATTCCCCGGCTTTGAATGGGCCTAATTTTCCTTATTTTTTGACGATAGGCAACACAATTCGGCTTTGGAATTTACCTCCATGATGGATGGAGTTGTTGGCTACAATACCCTTGGTTTCGTCGTAATTATTACCTCCGGTATTCATATTTCGATCAAAGCGTGGGAAGTTGGAGCTGCTCACTTCGATGCGGATGCGGTGTCCTTTTTCAAAGTAGTTGGAGGTACTCATCGGGGTCAATTGGATTTCATAGACCTGTCCTTTTTCCATCCAAACTTCCTTCTCGTAGCCTTCTCGGTAGCGCACCCGTTGGATGGTTTCGTCTAGGTTGTAGGCGGTTCCGTCTGGGTACACGTCGATCAGTTTGATGGTTACATCTGTGTCCTTCACGTCTGAAGATAAGTAGAGGACACTTTCAATAAAACCAGAAACTTCCACTCCAGTTTCCAAAGGATCTGTGGTGTATACCAAGATATCTTCACGAAGTTCCATTTCCTGTTGGTCCATGGCTCCTCCCTGTACGGCATTGCCGGTACAGCAGACATTGCCTCCATTGGAAGTTACAGGATTTATAGGGTCGTAGCGGTAGTTGTCTTGGGTACTTGCTTTTGGAAGCTTCGCCACCAACTTACCATCTCCATTTCGGGTATTTGCAGCGCCCTTGGAATCCAAGAAGAATGTGGTCATCACTGCTTCTTTGGGTGGCCAAACGTCAGAAGATTGCCATACATTTTTGCCCATCGTGTAGTAGGTGACCTTGGGGAGCTTGGCGATGGTGTCGTTGTCTTTTCCTTTTAGCCAACGGTCAAACCAAGCCGTGATCACTTCTTCATAGTTCCAGCGGGCATCACCCACACTTCGCTGTCCGATTACGGTATTTTCGGTTGCACGGGTAAAAGAGCAATGCAAGACTGGAGCGATGACCAAATACTGGTTGTCCCGAGCCATTTGGCTGATGGCATTCGTACGGGCGTGATTGTATAGCGCAATGTTGGGTGAGGAGGACACATCGTACCAGGATACAAACCACATGCTCGGGGTATCAAATGGCATAGAATCATGGTAAAGTCCACCCTGGTACCAGCGCAGATCATTTGGCTTTCGGGTGATCATCTCCTCGTAGATTCCCTTCGGACCACTTACATTTTTTAAGATATCTTGAACAGGCAGATGGGATAACGCTTCTTTCCAGTCTACTTTTGGATACTCAGGAGCCATGTCGTAGAAGCGTTCCAAGCGAAGCAAATCTTCTTGCCCAATTCCCGCTTGAAGTCTCGGGGCTAGGGGATCGTGCTGGGTGCCGTACAGCCAAGAGGTGAAGAGCATTTGTCCAGCACCTCCTCGGTACCAATTCCCTTGCTCGGTAAACTTTCCGATTCGTCCTACTCCCGCTCCATAGGCTTGCGGCACCAACGCGGCTAGGGCGGGATGCTGTAAGGAGGCAGCAGCCATTTGCCATTCCGCTGTGGAGGAGCATCCGAGCAAACCAATTTTGCCATTACTCCATGCCTGCTTGCTCATCCAGTCGAAGGCATCGTAACTATCTGTAAGTGGCAAGCCTAGGATATCCCAGTTGCCCTCTGAGAAAAATCTACCCCGCTCGTTTTGAACTACGTATGCATAGCCTTTTTTGACCCATTCCAAGGCTGTTTGCATCGTGCGGGAATTGAGTTCCCCATTGCCGTAAGTATTGAAGTTGTAAGGGGTCCTAGAAAATACGATCGGAACGGGTTGATCCCCCTTTGGACGATAGATGTCTGTGGCAAGTCGGGTTCCATCCCGCATCGGCATCATCAATTTTTGGTCGATGATGGCAACTTCGTCCAACTGAACGAGTACGGATTTTTCCTGTGCAAACCCAGGTAGGACTGTTTCCGAGAAAAGTAGGAAGAAGAGTAGGAAAAGAATTTTTTTCATGTGCTTTTGGGTAAAAAGGGAGGAGTTTGGTTTGCTAATCTAAAGGCAAATGCTCACCTAAACAGCAGGTTACTAGAAAAGCAATTCCTAAGATAAAGGAAAGCAATGCTAATTGTTGGCGAAAGGAGAAAATTTTGAATCAACAAACTCTTTTTTTTCGTTTTAAACAAGAGAAGGTCTTCTTGGAGTTTTTGAATCCAAGGCTTATGGCTACCTTGCAGCAAGAAAAATTTTTACGCATGCCCACTTCTTCAAATCCATTGCTTACTACCTGGGTGGAACTCCCTAAGCATACGGACTTTACGATTTACAGCCTTCCTTTTGGGGTATTCAAAAGCAAAAAATTGAGTCCTCGAATTGGTATGGCGATTGGAGATCAGGTCATTGATTTGAGTGTGTTGGATCAGGAAGGTTTCTTTGTCAGCCTGTTTCTTCCAGAAGGTGTGTTTTTGAAAGACAGCCTCAATGAACTGATCAATTTGGGTAAGCAGAAAACCAAAAAAATCCGGGAGCGGGTACAGCAACTTCTTTTGCTGGAAAATGAGGAGTTGCGTACGCATTCCATTCGAGGCAATGTGCTGATAAAAGGCAAAGAGGTGGAAATGCTCTTGCCCGTCAAAATTGGCGATTACACCGACTTTTATAGCAGCATGGAGCATGCCACCAATGTAGGCAAGATGTTTCGTGATCCAGAGAATGCACTACTGCCCAACTGGAAACATTTGCCGGTAGGTTACCATGGCCGCGCTTCCTCCATTGTGGTGTCCGGTACACCTATCCGCAGACCCAAGGGGCAGTTTAAGGATGCTACCATGGACAAACCAGCTTTTGGACCAAGTCGGAGCATGGACTTTGAGTTGGAGTTGGCCTTCATTGTAGGGAAATCAACCCAACTTGGGGACTCGGTATCCACCAAGGAAGCAGAGGACTACATTTTTGGACTGGT
>SXYU01000089.1 GCA_005788235.1 Cytophagales bacterium | reverse complement strand
TTTTGCCTTTTCTTTTGCTTTATTGGTATGGGTTTTACTTGAGTTTACGGACAGTACAGTTCCCTATTGGGACTCCTTCACTACTGCTTCGGCCTTTGTGGCGATGTGGTTAATGGCAAAGAAAAAAGTGGAAAGCTGGATATTTTGGATTTTGACGGACCTGGTGTCTATTCCCCTCTATTTTCACAAAGGGCTTATATTAACTTCCTTTCAGTACTTTTTTTTCACTGGTCTTGCCATTGCAGGTCTTCTGACTTGGATCAAAGCTTTCAAAACCCGTGAGTAGGCCTAAACGAATTCTAATTTTGGGCCCTGAGTCTACGGGCAAGAGCACTTTAGCTGAAAAGTTGGCCAAGCACTTTGAGGAGCCTTGGGTACCTGAAGTGGCCAGAGGGTATTTGGAAAAGCTAAACCACCCCTATGCCTACGAAGACCTACTTCAAATCGGGAAGCAACAAATGGCAATGGAGGATGAAATGGCAATGCAAGCGAAAAACTACCTCTTTTGTGATACGGACCTTCGCGTAATTCAGGTCTGGTCCCAACACCGCTTTGGGAAAGTAGATCCCTGGGTGCTGGCAGAAATTGCTCGACGAACCTACGACTTAATCCTCTTGTGTGCGACTGACTTGCCCTGGCAGGTAGATCCACTCCGAGAGCATCCCGAACTCGAGAGGCGGCAGCAATTTTTTGAAATCTACAAGCAACTCAGCCAAGTGAGTGGATTTCCTTGGATTCTTGTTTCCGGAGATACTGCCAAAAGACTGAACACTGGCATCCAGGCGGTAGGGTCTTTGAAAAAAGAGTAATTTGATTATCCGCAATGATGCCAGTGGCTCAACATGCCTATTTAAATTTGTCAACGGCTAACAGTCCACGGTCGACAGCCAGTTGGTTTTAGGGATAAAGTGGGTGGTTACTGAATAAAATTGCTTTAGTGCTAACTAAAGAAAATAAGGCCTGAAGTTCGATTCAATGGGCTGTGGACCGTGGACTGTCAACGGTCGACAGACCACAGACGACAGCTCACCTAATTGAACCTCAACCCTTTTTTTCTCTAGTTAGTGGTGAAAAAGCGGATAATCATAAAGAATTAAACTGCTTTATTCAGGCACTGAAAAAACCATAGTGCTGTTTTTTTAAGGGTTTCTAGCTGTGGATAATCGTTTATTTCTCCACAGAATGTTTGGAGATAAATCTGAAGGTTGCCTCAAAGGCTTTGACCCAGTTTTGATGAAGTAAAAAAGCATGCACCTCATCCGGGAAGACCAGTTCCTCCACTTCCACTCCCTGCTTTTGCAACACTTCTGCTAGCTCCACACTTTCAGAAAATAGTACGTTGCGGTCGTCATCCCCATGGATAAGCAGTACGGGATCTTTCCACTGCTGCACACGAGCCATAGGAGAAGAGCGAAAGGCCAAATCGGCCATTTCTGGAAATTTCTCAGGTGCATACCAAGGAGCAAAGACCGGAATGTCCTTGTTCCAATTGTGGACTCCATGGATGTCTACGCCGACGTGGAATTTTTCAGGCGCCTGAGTTAGTGCATGTGCGGTCAAGTATCCCCCATAGCTTCCTCCCCATGGGGCAATTCTGCCTGAATCCACATCTGTTCGTGAGGCCAAATAGTCAGCTGCCGCCATGACATCCTGAACCTCGCTAGCCCCTCCTGCTCCGAAGTTTTTCTCCTCCCTAAAGTCCATCCCATAGCCGATGCCACTGCGGTAATTGATGGTTAAGGCAATGTAGCCCTGCGATGCAAAATACTGTTGGGCCCCGTAGGTGTGGGAATAGTACAGGCCATAGTTGTAGCCTAGTAGCATCTGTCTGCGGCTTCCTCCGTGCATGAAAATGACTGCAGGGTATTTTTTCTTGGGGTCGTAGTTTGGGGGTAAAAACAACTGAGCAGAAGTTTTAAAACCATCTTTGGTGGTAAGGGTGATGGCTTCTGGTTTGCTGAAGGTCTTTGGAAATTCCTTTGGAAAGTGTGCTTCTGCAAGCAATTTACTACTCCCCGATAGGTGAAGCGTTGGCCAGCCTGGCTTGTTCCAATTGGACTCGATACTTGCCCATCCTTTGTCTAATGCTACGGGTGCCCAAGAGATACGTTCTGGATTAGAAAGCAGCCGCATCTCCAGAGTGGATAAGTCGAGCAGCGATACCTGTCGTCGGTCAATATTTCCGATATTATGGGTCACGAGTAGGTCTTTCTTGGTGTAGGAAGTTTGCACCCATTCGACTTGCCCCTCACCAGCAGTCAGGTGCTTGACCTGCTTTGTTTTTGGGTGGACGGCATAGAGCTGCATCCAGTTATTTTTCTCCCAGGGGAAGATAAGTTGTCCGTCGGGTGTCCACCAGAGTCGCTCAGAGGATGCTGGGAGGTCGTCTACCATCACGGAGCCGTCGCCTTGATCTGCCTTCCACACTTCTTCTGCCGTCATAGTAGCGAGCTGAAGGACGCGGATACTCCAGGGATTGGCTTCGGTCAACGAGGTGAAGGGGAGGTGATTTAGGATGTTGGGTACACGCAAGTAGGCGAGCTGCATCCCATCTGGGCTCCAGGCCGGGTAGCTGTCATGGTCCAAACTGGCTTCAGGAAAATGGAGGCTCTTTTTCTCAAAATTCCAAAGGCCCACAAAGGAATGGTCGGTGCGTGCAGAAACAAAGGCCAAGTGGCTGCCATCCGGAGAAAAGACCAGATTAGAGGAAGTGCCTCTCGCAATAAATAGCGGCTTGCCTGTTTGCCCGCTGCTGTCGGAAAGTGCCTTTAAGTATACTTCCCCTCCCTGCAAAAAAGCTACCTGCTTGCCGTCTGGGCTAAATATGGGGGAGGCTCCTAAGGCAAACTCCCTACTTTTCCCCGTTTGGAGCTGGATCACATGAATCTTCTTTTGTGTGTTTTCCTGAAGTTGTGCAGGATTGGCCGCATAGCCCGAGGAGTTTTTTGGGTTTCCGCGAACTACCAGCAAGGTGCTCCCATCGGGAGAAAAAACCAAAGGCCCTAGATCTACGCCTTGATCTCCCCTGTACTGCGTCAGCTGTTGCGCTTCATAAGCGGGGGCTTTGGCATAAAATACATTGCGCTCCCCCTTGTCGTTGAATACCCAAGCCAAGGCCTTGCCATCTGCTGAGGCAGTCAAATGAGTAGGAAAAGCAGCCGACAAGTAATCTCCTAGCTGCTGGGCCATCCCCTCGAGGGAGCAAAAAAGTAGAGAAAGGAGAAGGATATAATTTTTCATGAGAGCAGGTTTTGGTAAAAGGTACAAATTCTCTTTTATTTCCAAAAAAAACCAAGATGCGACAGCTGGCTTTAGCCTTAGTTTCTATCCTAGTAGTATGGAACACTGCAGCAGTGGCCCAACAAAAAAAACTCGTTTTCATTATTCTAGATGGCATTCCTACCCAAGACTTGGAGCGTGTAGCCACTCCCAATTTGGATCAAATCATCCAAAAAGGAGGCTATACCCGTGCATCAACTGGAGGCCAAACCGGAGGATATTCCGAATCTCCCACCATTTCTGCCGTCGGCTACAATTCTATTTTGACTGGTACTTGGGCACACAAGCATCAGGTCTGGGGCAATGGCATCGAATCCCCCAACTACCAGTACTGGACGATTTTTCGCTACTTGCGCGAGGCTCGACCCGATGCGAAGTTGGCTATTTTCTCTACTTGGCAGGAAAACCGCACCAAGCTCCTGGGAGAAAATCTACCGCAGACCAACTTCCTCCGGTTGAACCATTCTTTGGATGGCCTGGAACTGGATACGCTTCGCTTCCCGCAGGACCAGGAGCATCACTACATTGCTCAAATTGACCAAAAAGTGGCCGAAGAGGCCGCGACCTATCTCGTCACCCAAGGGCCGGATCTCACCTGGGTGTATCTCCAATACACGGATGATATGGGACATCGGTATGGAAGAAGTGCCCAGCTCGATGCCGCTATCCAAATGGCTGATGCCCAGGTAGGCTTAATTTGGCAGGCCATTCTGCAGCGGCAGCAAATGGGCGAGGACTGGCAGCTCTGGGTGACTACCGATCACGGACGCAGGGAGCCAGATGGAAAAGATCATGGAGGGCAGAGTGAGGCTGAACGGCAGGTGTGGATTGCTTCTAATGCAAGCGGCTTAAATGCCAATTTTTTCTCTGGGAAAGCTACTCATGTGGACCTACTTCCTTCTTTTTTTCGCTTTTACAACTTGGTGGTTGCAGAGCATCAGGAAAGAGAACTGGATGGAGTTCCCTTAACAGGACCCCATTCCCTGAGCAACCTGACTTTGGTCGGTAAGGGGAAAAACCAATTACTTACCTGGAGTCCTGGTAGACAATCCGAAACCCTTTCCATCTACTGGAGTCCTACAGATCACTTTAGGGAAGGTGGTCAGGACGAGTATTTTTTACTAGGAGAGGTGCCTTCCGATGAAAAGCAATATGCGCTCCCTCCAGACTTGGGCAAAAGGGCTTTTTTCAAAGTGCTGGTGGTGGGGAAATACAATTCAGCGAACACGTGGAGGGTGTCGGGGAAACACCTACCGAAAAAGTAAAAATTAGAAAAAAATCCCTCCCGCAATCCGCCGCGGCGGACAGGCTCTAACCCCCTTTCAAGGGGGAATTACATCCTTGCATCCATTAAACATGAATTAAGAAATTAACTTTTTGAATTAACTGTGTCTGTTTAAGGAACAGGTGGTGCGACTCCCCTTTTACAAAGGGGGCAAGGGGGATTTAGAAATTGAATATTGAAAAATCTACAAAGAAAGAACACAAAAAAAGCTGCCCCAGATCAGGACAGCCTTTTTTTACTGTGTATGATTCTCCACTTCTGTACCAGTAACTAATGAGAATAAATTTTGAGATTCAATTCAGTTAGCTGTTGACTGCGGACTGTGAACCGTTGACCACTTAATTCACCCCTCCCTTTCTTGTTGGAGATCGTTTTCCAGGCCATTCGGCAGGCTCACCTGTGCG
>SXYU01000088.1 GCA_005788235.1 Cytophagales bacterium | reverse complement strand
TATTCAGTGGCAGATGGAAGGGCGATTAAATTTTTTGAAGAGGGGGAGAATTTACTGTACCTAAAACGGTATCCCGAGGCCTTGCAAAAGTATCAGGCTGCTTGGGAGCGCTCTAAGACATTTTTTGAAGCCTACCAAAAGGGATCGCAATTACTAATTTCGCAAGGAAGACTATCCGAAGCAGAGACTCTTGTAGGTAAAGGGAAATTATCCGTATTGCCTGAAAAAGAACAGTATGCAGTCGATTTTGCTTGGTTGCTCACTAGCATTTATTTGAAGCAAGGTCGATTTGAAGAAGCTTCCCAAGAATTCCAAGTGGTGGAGCAGGGGGCAAACCAAGGATTTAAAAACGGGAATTATTTTCTTGAAATGAAGACGAAGGTCGATTTTGTACGCAAACAGCTACCTCTAATCCTTAACATTGAAAAGGAAATCCTTCCTTCCCCACTAAATGACTTTGCTTTACAATATTTCCCGGTATTGACAGCAGATGGAAAAAAATTGTTCTTCACTAGAAGGGGAGGGACTTCTACTCAAGACAAGGAAGATATCTACATCTCTCATTCAGAATCGGATAAAATCTGGACTGCTCCCCAAAGTATTTCTAACCTAATCAATTCTTCCTACAACGAAGGAACTTGCTCGGTGACTGCAGATGGTAATTTTTTGATATTTACCTCCTGTGATTCCCCAGATAGTCAAGGAAGCTGTGACTTATATAGCTCGGAAAAAGTTGGGGAAGAGTGGAAAGCGCCCAAGAATATGGGTACTAAAATCAATTCTTCATCCTGGGATTCCCAACCCTCCCTGTCTGCAGATGGACGTATGTTGTTTTTTTCATCAGACAGAAGGGGAGGTTTTGGAGGTAATGATATTTGGTATGCTGTTCGAAAAGCTGATGGTACCTGGTCGGAATCAATAAATATTGGTACGCCTATCAACACGACAAAAGATGAAATTTCTCCTTTCTTATTTTTTAACAATGAAACCTTGTTTTTCGCTTCGGATGGACACTTAGGATTGGGGGGTATGGATATTTTTTTATCTCGAATTTCTAAAGGGGAGTTTCAGGAGCCGGAAAACTTAGGACTTCCTATCAATGATCATTCAGATCAAGTAGCGCTGTTTATAACCGCTCAAAAAGATTACGCATATTACTCAGAATTGACGATGGGTAATGGCCAAAATGATAGGGCTTACCTGTACCGGTTTGGGTTTCCTAAAGAAATTGAAATTGGAGAAAATTTAACGGTAACAGGTGGGATGGTGGTCCATTCCAAAACTGGGGAACCCATTTCGGCTAGTCTATCCTTGGTTTCTTTATCCAATGACAGTACCCGATATCAGTTTCAGTCCAATGGAGCGAATGGTTCCTTTTTGATGTTATACCCCGAGCAAGATGCTGCAGGGCTCTATGTCGAGAAAAAAGGCTTCTTACCTAAGATTTACAACGTGGATCGAGATTCCATCAAAAATGTGAAGGACCTGAAAGTAGATTTGGTGCCTATAGCACAAGGAGAAGAATTTGTTTTTGAAAACGTATTTTTTGATTTTGATAGTTTTGAACTCAAGCAGGAATCCTTTAGTTCACTCCGCCGCCTTCATCGATTTTTGCAAGATAATCCTACTGTATCTATCTTGATCACTGGGCATACTGATAACTTGGGATCGGATGATTACAATCTAAAATTAAGTTTACAAAGAGCCCAAAGTGTCCAGAGTTATCTCCTAAATGAAGGAACCAAGTCGAACCGAATAAAAGTAGCAGGGATGGGATTCCGAGAGCCAATGGTTCCCAATAATAGTCCTTCCAATCAAGCGCTTAACCGCCGGATTACGGTGTCTATTCAATAAAGAAACCTATATTTTAAAAAGGGATAAAATTTATTTTACTCTACTATAATATCGTTAGATAAACTCATTCTTTTCGTTGATAAACTTGGAGTGATTTGCTACTTTTTTAGTTTTTATGGATTGATGAGAATAGGGGATTTGTCAGCTAAAAAATTCACTTTAAAAACCAAAATTGTAATTTTTTTATTCACTCACCCTTTATTTTTTCTAAATTGTTAAAAAAAAATCAAAAAATTAACTTTTGTTAACATTAATAAAATCGAAATAATGAGGTGTTTGCGTTTACTAAAACCCTCTAAACAACATTATATTTGGAATACATATAAATAACTAATTTTTAGGCTAGTCATAGGTTTAAACTTTTCCCTCTTTTTTGGTGTCGTGAGTTTGAGTTATTCCGTTTTTTGAGATAATATTGAGTTTAAATAACTAAAAATTAACCGATATGAGGAAAATTTTACTTCTAGGACTTACGCTCTTTTTGGTAAATGCGATGGCATTTGCTCAGGGTCGCGTAGTCACTGGTACAGTTTCATCGTTAGAAGACGGATTGGGCGTACCTGGTGCAACAGTCCTGGTAAAGGGAACGACCATTGGTACTGCCACGGATATTGATGGTAAGTATTCAATCAATGTCCCTGCCGGGAGCAATGTATTGGTCTTCACGTTTGTGGGACTAACCTCACAAGAGGTGAATATTGGAAATCGATCCACAATAAATGTGGCTTTGGAAGCCGATATTACAGCTTTGAGTGAGGTAATTGTAACAGGTTATGGCACGCAGCCCAAGCGAGAAGTAACTGGTGCAGTTTCTTCCGTAAAAGGAGATGCGATCCAAAACCTTCCTTTGCAATCTTTCGACCGTGCCCTACAAGGACGTGCGGCAGGTGTACAGGTAAGATCGTCTAACGGTCTACCAGGGGGTGCTGTAAACATCCGTATCCGTGGTGTTGGCTCTGTGAATGCCGGAAACGAACCGCTATTCATCGTGGATGGGGTACAGTTGAACAACCAGTCCAACGCTGCCTTCACCCAGTCTAACCCACTTGCTTTCTTGAACCCGAATGACATCGAGTCTATGGAAATCTTGAAAGATGCGGCTTCTGCTGCAATTTATGGTTCTCAGGCTGCAAACGGGGTAGTGATCATCACGACCAAAAAAGGTAAGCAAGGAAAAGCTAAGTTTGAATTCAATGCTTTCTCTGGGGAAACTCAGCCAATGAAATATTTGGATATCCTTGGAGGCGCTGAGTGGTACGCCATGCGTAGAAATGCGTTTATCAATTCTGGTGTTGCAAACCCTGAAGCAAATGCTTTGAGCAACATGGGGCGTCTTCCATCCAACTGGCCTACCCTTACAAGACCGGCTTTGGATGCACTAGGTTTGGCTTTGCCTACCTACGACTGGCAGCGTGAAGTAATGGGAGCAGGTAAACTTCAAAACTACGAAATGTCAGTATCTGGTGGGGATGATAAAACCACCTTCTTCCTTTCTGGATCATACAACTACCAGCAAGCATCATTCAAGCCTGTTGACTTTGAAAGAGGAACCGTAAGAATTGCCTTGACTCACCAGGCAACCAAACGCTTGAGCTTCGAGACCAATATCAACTTATCCACGTTCCAGCAGAATGTACCTTTTGCTGTAGAAGGTTCTTTCTTGGGTAGCCCAGCCTTTTCGGCCTCCGCAGTATTGCCTCACAACGCAATTTACAACGAGGATGGAACTTACAACACGGCGATTGCAGGTGTATTGGGTCAGAACGTTGTATTGGTAAATGACTACAACTCCGGTTTGCAGCGTACGAATACTGCAGTAGGTAACTTAATTACCAACTACAAGATTGCGAAAAATCTATCCTTCCGTTCCCTTTTCGGATTGGATTACAGATTGCTTCAAGGTGATAACTATCGTGACCCACGTACTCCAGATGGAGCAGGTGTGGTTGGTAGAAGCTCCGTGCAGTCTGACTGGAGAACTCGTTTCATCACTACCCAAACATTGAACTGGAACAAGACCTTCAATGGGGTTCATAATGTGTCTGGTATCTTGGGTGTGGAATACTTGTCTGAAACTAGAGAAGGTATCTCTGGAGCAGGTATTGGTTTTCCAACCTTTCAATTCAGAACCATTCAATCTGCAGCCACGCCTGAATCCATTACTGGTTTTTGGACGGGTTACAGAAGAGCATCTGCTTTTGGTTCAGCAAACTACGATTACAAGAAAAAATACTTGTTAACCGTAACTGCCCGTTATGACGGTTCTTCTCGATTCGGTGCCAACAACCAATATGGTCTGTTCCCATCTGTTCGAGTGGGATGGAGCTTGGTAGAAGAGGAATTCTTGAAGAACTCCAGCACCATATCTGAAATGAAGTTTAGAGCTTCTTACGGTTTGACGGGTAACGACCAAATCGGAAACTTTGACGCTAGAGGCCTCTACGGGGGTGGCGGTAACTATTCTGGTAGTGCAGGTATCGTACCTTCTTCCTTGGCTAACCTCGACTTGGGTTGGGAAACTAACAATACCACCAACCTAGGCCTTGATTTCGGTTTCTTCGAAAACAGAATTACCGGTTCCGTGGATGCTTTTGACAGAAGAACTAAGCGATTACTATTGAGCCAGCCGATTCTTTGGATCAACGGTTTTGGAGGTATCTCCAACAACGTGGGTGAGCTTCAAAACAGAGGTCTTGAATTTGAATTGTCTACGGTAAATATTGATAAGGGTGGTTTCCGTTGGAATACCAGCTTCAATATCACTAAAATTGACAACCAAATCTTAAGCTTGTACAGTGGATTGAAGTTCCTTCCAGCCAATCCAGGTATTGCAGTTGGGCAGCCAGTAGGTAGATCTGGTGAAGGTTCTATTTTTTCAGCTCAATATGCAGGGGTAAACCCAGCTACTGGTCGTCCAATGTGGCTTGATATAGCTGGAAACATTACTTATTTACCCTTGGCTGCTGACAGACGTTATGTAGGTTCAAGTTTGGCGAATGTATTTGGTGGTTTCAACAACAACTTTTCCTACAAAGGTTTTGAGTTGACTTCCTTCTTTACCTACGAATACGGTGGACTTGTGTCAGATGGTCAGTACGGCTTCTTGAGAGAGAACGGTACACGTTTGACATTGAATGCACTTCGTGAAGTAAACGACAGATCTTGGAAGACTCCAGGTCAAATCACGGATATTCCAAGAAACTTGACTACCAACGCTGGTAACGAATTAAGAGGAAATAGCAGAAATTCAGGTACTGCAGCGTTGTTGAAGTCTGACTTCCTTCGTCTTTCTCAGTTGACTGTGGCTTACAGCTTTAAACCTAGTTTGGTAAGTCGAATTGGTCTTACTCGTGCACGTATTTACGCGCAAGGAGTGAACTTGTGGACATATACCGATTATCCGGGCTATGATCCAGAATTTACAGGAGCGGGTACAGGTCAGGTTCCTTTGACCAAGTCCTATACCCTTGGTGTACAAATCGGATTCTAATCACCAAAAGGAAAAAAACTATGAAATTAATTAATAAAGCTTTCTTATCCCTTGCACTTACAAGCTCCTTGCTGGTAAGTTCATGCGATAGCTTGCTTCAGGTAGACCCAAGACAATCCATTGACGCCAATGGTGCCTTGACTACTCCTGATGCAGTGAATGCAGCGCTCAATTCAGTGTATGCTAAATTGAGATCTACTCGTAACTACGGTCGTGACCTATTCGCTATGGCGGATGCTTTAGCAGATGTGGGTGTGACTACCAGTAACTCTGGTCGCTTGATTGGTGAAAACAACAACCAGCCTGGCGCTCATTTCCAAGCAGGTTTTTGGCAGAACTCTTACTTTGCAATTAACGAGGCCAACCTAATTTTGGCTGCCATAAGTGGAGTAGAAGGTGCTTCAGCTGCACAGATTGCTCGTTGGGAAGGTGAAGCGAAATTCCTAAGAGGTCTATATTACTTTGACCTAGTGAAGGTATACTCGTATATGCCTACAGCTTTGTATCAGCCAGGTGTAATCGATCAAGGAGGTATTCCTTTGGTTACTGAAGGAATCATCACTTCAGGTCCTGCTTTGAGCCGTCAGTCTCCAAGAGCAACTATCGACGAGGTTTACGCTCAAATCTACAAAGATTTCGAAGATGCCAAAAGATTGTTGGGTGCTGGTAGAGGTGTTCAGTATGGTTCTGGTGCAGCGGCTTCTGCTTTGCTCTCTAGAGCAGCCTTGTATAGAGGCGATTGGGCAAAGGTAGTAAGCGAGTCTGGCCTTGCTTTGGCAAGTAGCGTAGGTACTGTCCTTTCAGGATCAGCTTATGTGAACGGTTGGAGAGCTCCTGTAAACCCAGAGTCTATGTTCGAAGTTCGCTTTGCTCTAGCAGAAGAGTCTATTGGGGTTAACGAATCCTTGCAGTCTTCTTACACTGCGTTATTGAACTTGACTAACAAAAACTCGCAAGGTGGATGGGGTGACTTCATTCCTAATGCTACTGTAAGAGGATATTTTGGTATTGCTGCTTTGCAAATTGGAACCCCGGCTACAGACAATAACAACTGGGATGTAACAAGAAACACAGATGTTAGAGCGCTGTTGTATACCACTGGTAATACAGTGAGAGGTGCAGGTCGTCAGATCGAGTGTACCAAGTTCATGTCCAAGTCAGGCTTTGCCTATGCGGATAACGTTCCTGTGATCCGTAAGTCAGAAATGCACTTAAATAGAGCGGAAGCAAACTACCATTTGAAGAACGAGTCTGCTGCACTTACCGAATTGAATGCCTTCAAATCATTGAGAGGTTTGCCCGCAGTGACCTTGGCTGGGAATGCCCTTTTAGAAGAAATCCTTTTGGAGAGATTCAAGGAGTTTGCATTCGAAGGACAGCGGTTCTTTGACTTGAAGCGTTACGGAAGAGGTATCGTGAAGACGACTCCTGTGGTAAACCTTGCATTTGACGACTTCAAGATCCTACCTCCAATTCCTCAGCGTGAAGTGGATGGTAACCCAAATCTTAAACAAAACAAAGGCTACTAAAATCAGAAATTATGAAAAAGTTATTTTCTTTATTTACTCTGGCCTTCGTACTTACATTCTCCTCATGCATTGAGCAGAACTACCCTGTGTGGGAAGGTCTTGTGGTTGAATTTCAGGATGCTGTAGACCGTGCTCCAGTAGCAGGTCAAGTTTATCCTCGAATCACGGTAGCCAATACCGTTGGAACAGTGAATCTACGTGTCAACCTCGTTGGAAAGCAAAGACCATCGGATGAAATCATCACTTACTCTGTCGTAGTCGATGGCACCACTGCAGTAGCAGGTAGAGATTACGTGGCTCCAGGTACCTTGACTATCCCAACAGGTTCCAGCTTTGGAACTTTGACAGTAAACGTATTGAATACGGGTAGAATCGGTGGGTCTGTTGACTTGTTACTTCAGTTAGTGGGTAACGACGAGGTAGGTAATAGTGCTAATTACAACAAGGTTCAAATCCGAATCACTCGATAAACTTCGACTGAGACGACTATTTTCTTTTCCAAAAAGGCCGGATTTATCCGGCCTTTTTTTTTACTTTCGAACATGAAAAAAATTCTCGCACTTTCCTTATTTCTCGGGTTTTTGCTCCCGATGAGTTCCTTTGCACAAATGACCTTACTTCGAGACAATGGAACTGGCATACCGATTACAGCCAATCCTTTCCTCGGTGTAAAAGGTTCTGCCTATTTTGACGAGTTTAAGAAAGGCGTCATTTACCTTGCTACCGGGCAAAAAGTAGAAGGCTTGCCTATTGCCTTGAATGCGTATAGTAATGCCTTGGAGTACAAATTGGAAGGTGGGCTTTTTGCCTATACCCCTGAAAAGGTAACCGGATTTTCCTACCCTCCAGAAGCGGGTGGTGGCGAATACACCAGCGCATACGTGGTACCCACCCTTAAATCTAAGCGATTTCTAAAGATTGTAGAAAAGGGAACCTATACCTTGCTTTTTCATGCCTACAAGACCATGACAGATGATCCTTCAGCTACTTATGGAGCGCAGGCGGCAAAGGTCTTCCAAGATCAAGAGGAGTTCTTTGTAGCAGTCAATGAGAAAGTGTTGCTGGTGAAAAATAAAGAAAAGGATCTCCAGCAAATATTCGGTTCAGAAACAGCCAAAGCCACATCCTTTATCAAATCGGAACGAATCGATTTCAAGAAATCTGAAGACCTACAGGCCTTGATTCGTCACATGAACCAAAACTAACCTGTAAAAAGGTTTATCAAAAGTCTCCTAATACCCTTGGGAGACTTTTTTTGATTGGGGGTATCCCTTTATTAGTAATTAAAGAAAATAAGTGTTGAAGTTCAATTACCTCGGCTGTGGACTATGGCCAGTTAGCGATCATCCGATTATCAACTGGTATATTCAGCCATCTGAATCATTGCGCATAATCACCTATTTTTTTTACTTTTGTGCCATAGTCCGCACAAGACATGATTTACGTTTCACGAAAGGAACATTTTAATGCAGCACATAAGCTTTGGAATCCGAACTGGTCTGAGGCCAAGAATTTCGAGGTCTTTGGTCCTTGTGCAAATGTCAATTGGCATGGCCATAATTTTGAATTGATCGTAACGATCAAAGGAGAACCAGATCCAGAAACTGGATTTGTTGTGGATTTAAAGGAGCTTTCAGAACTGACGCGTCGTTTGCTAATCGACCAGGTAGATCATAAAAACTTGAATTTGGATGTAGATTTCATGCAAGGAAAAATGGCAAGTTGTGAAGTGTTGGTGATGGAGTTTTGGAAGATTTTGGCGCCTGCAGTACAAAAAATCACGCCAAGAGGAGCCCTATACAAGTTGACCTTGTATGAAACCCCACGGAATTTTGTGGAATACTTGGGGGATTAGGGGGTTTTACCTCAGATGTTTTTGGGAAGTAGGCCGAATAGCCTACTTTTATTTTTAGTTTATCGTTTTGCGCAATGAAAAAAATTTACATCATTTCTGGAGAACGATCAGGCGATATGCATGCCTCCAATTTGGTCCTTGCACTGAAAGGGCTTGATGCCAAGATTCAATTTCGAGGTATGGGAGGGAGCTATTCCAAAGAAGCAGGTGTGGAGCTTGCTTTAGACTACAAGGATGTGGCTTTGATGGGCTTTATTGAGGTGATTTTTGGATTCCGAAAAGTATTGAAGTACCTCCGCTGGATCAAGAAAGACTTAAAAAGTTACAGACCAGATGCGCTCGTTTTAGTGGATTTTGGTGGGTTTAACATGAAGGTAGCAAGCTTTGCCAAGAAATTGGAGATTCCTGTTCATTACTATATTCCACCAAAAGTTTGGGCATGGAATCAAAACAGAGCCTATGCCCTCAAAGAAAACACAGACAAAGTCTATTCTATCCTGCCTTTTGAACCTGCTTTTTTCAAAAAATTTGGAATGAAGGTGCACTATGTAGGCAATCCCCTTTTGGATGAAATCAAAAAATTCAAGGGCCATGATTTTTTCCATCAGAAAAATGAATTGTCCTTCCAGCCTATCGTTGCTCTTCTTCCAGGGAGCCGAGCCCAGGAGGTAACGGGAATGTTGGCAAAGATGATTGCCCTGGTTAAAGAGTTTCCACAGGTACAATTTGTAGTCGCTGGGGTCGATAGCTTGCCTGCTTCTGTGTACGAACTCGCTTTGACTCAAGGTATCCGGGTGATTTACAACCAGACCTATGACCTACTTTCCCATGCTACTGCTGCGGTGGTAACTTCGGGTACAGCGACTCTTGAAACTACACTTTTTAACGTACCTCAGGTGGTCGTGTATCGTGCTTCTTGGATTTCCTATCAGATTGCCAAGCGACTGATTCGAGTGCCTTATATTTCCTTGCCCAATTTGATTGCAGATCATCAAGTAGTCCGTGAGCTAATCCAAGATGATTTTTCATCGACTAATCTTCGCGAGGAGCTAAATTGTTTGGTGGCAGATAGGACTTATCGGAAGGGAATTCTTGAAGGATATTCCCTAATTCGGTCAAAAATAGGAGAGGTGTCTGCTTCTCAGCAAGCTGCTCAGTTGATTTTGGGAGTTGAGGCTTCCTTAAAAAATAAACCCCGATGAGATCGGGGTTTGAGGTTTAAGCTACTTGTAATTGCTTGAATTTGGAGGTGTCAAATTTAGACCTTGCGTATGCCTCATCGATGTTTAGATCGGTAATGCTGCTATCAGAAGGAATGTCGTACATGGCGTCTGTGACGATGGCCTCACAAATCGACCGAAGTCCGCGAGCACCTAAGTTATATTTCACCGCTTTATCCACTATAAAATCCAAAGCCCCCTCTTCAAAGGTTAAAGCAACACCTTCCATAGCCATCAATTTGGCATATTGCTTCACTAATGCATTTTTGGGTTCCGTAAGAATACGCTTGAGGGTATCCTTATGCAATGGGTCCAAATGCGTGAGCACAGGAAGCCTACCAATCAATTCAGGAATGAGTCCAAAAGCTTTTAGGTCTTGAGCAGTGACGTACTGAAGTAAGTTATCTCGATCAGCAGTCAAATTTGTAGCTGAAGAGTTGAAGCCCATGGGTTGGGTATGGAGGCGCTTTCCGATGTGTCTAGCGATTCCGTCGAAGGCTCCTCCACAGATAAACAGAATATTTTCTGTATTTACTGCGATCATCTTTTGATCCGGATGCTTACGTCCGCCTTGAGGGGGAACATTAACTACTGTACCTTCCAAAAGCTTCAAAAGCGCTTGCTGCACCCCTTCGCCACTGACGTCTCGTGTGATGGAGGGATTATCTGATTTACGAGCAATTTTATCCAATTCATCAATGTAGACAATTCCTCTTTCAGCTTCCTCTACTTTATAATCTGCTGCTTGAAGTAATCGAGTTAGAATGCTTTCTACATCTTCACCAACGTATCCTGCTTCCGTGAGTACGGTGGCATCTGCAATACAAAAAGGGACTTCTAGAATTTTGGCTAAAGTTTTGGCTAAGTAGGTTTTGCCAGTTCCGGTGTCCCCAACCATGATGATATTTGATTTTTCAATCATTACTTCATCTGCTTCTTGCTTTTGCTGCAAGCGCTTGTAATGGTTGTAAACTGCTACTGTAAGTACCTTTTTGGCGTCCTCTTGCCCAATTACATACTGGTCTAGGTATTCGGTGAGTTCCTTTGGCTTTTTGAGTTTTAGGGCAATTTTAGAACTAGATTTCTTGTTCTTCTTGTCCTCACCAACTATTTCAAAGGCTTGTTCAATGCAGAAATTACAGATGTGAGCAGAAATGCCCGAAACCAACACATCTACATCTTTTTTATTTCTGCCGCAGAAGGAGCAAGTGGATTGAGCCATTAGGTAGTTTTTTTAACCAGTACCTCATCAATTAAGCCGTATTCTTTTGCTTCTGGGGCTCTCAACCAGTAATCTCGGTCTGAATCTTTTTCAATTTCTTCAAAAGATTTACCAGTATGGTTGGCTAAGATTTGATAGAGCTCTTGGCGCATGGCGAGAATCAATTTCAAAGAGATTTCCATATCTGTGGATTGGCCTTGCATGCCGCCAGAGGGCTGGTGGATCATTACGCGCGCATGCTTTAATGCTGAGCGTTTGTCCTTTGCGCCACCTGCCAACAGTACAGCTCCCATCGAAGCAGCGATGCCCGTACAAATAGTAGCGACATCTGGACCGATGTATTGCATGGTATCGTAGATCCCTAGGCCAGCAGTGACAGAGCCACCTGGACTGTTGATATAAAGCAATACGTCTTTTTTGGAATCCACAGATTCCAAGAATAGCAATTGGGCTACAATGATATTGGCGATATGGTCATCTACCCCTGTCCCTAGAAAAATGATTCGATCCATGATTAATCGAGAAAAAACATCGATTTCTCTAAAATTCTGAGGACGCTCTTCGATGACTGAGCGAGTCATATTTTCAATATGGGTGGTGTATTGGTCAAATGCCGTCCCACTTACACCTTGGTTGTGAATGGCATATTTTCTAAATTCTTCCTTACTGATCATATCTAGTGTTGTTATTGGAGACAAAAATAAAAAAGTCCTTTAAAAAAGGACTTTCAATATAAATCATAATTCGATTACTTGTCCAAAAATTCCTTGAATTCATCATTCGATAAATTTTTATCTATCATCTTTATCTTTTCCTGTATCAGGGCAAGCACTTTCTCATTTTGAACAGAGGTCATCATGTTCATGTAGTTTTGACCCTCGTTGCCCTTGAGGTAGTTGTCTACAAATAAATCCATACTAGACTCCAATTGTGCCCCTAATCCTGAAGAAGCAAATTGCTCGCGAACCATTTCTTTTGTTTTCTCGATCACATCTGCATGCTCAGCCTGAATAGAATGCTCTTTAGCAATATGGTTGGAGATTAAGGACCAAGAAAGTTGCTTTGCATAAAGTGGATAATCAGATTCTACCTCAGATTCGGAAACTTTTCCTTCGTTTGCCTTGACCAACCATTCCTTTAAAAAGGCATCAGGAAGTGAAAGGTTTGTATTGGCAATGATCAATTTCTTGAGCTCTTCATCTGTGAAGACCTTAGATTCTTTGTCGTAACTACCCTGAAGTGTTTCTTTCACTTTTCCTTCAAACTCCTTTTTGGATTTAACTTGATCAGGTCCAAAGATTTTATCGAAGAATTCTTGGTTAAGTTCAGCTTTTGCTTTTCTATTGATGTTTTTTACAGTAAGGGTGTAGCCACCTTTAGCATCATCCCCCTCTTGGTTGGATAAGCCGAAGCCTGCAGTCCACTCGTCTTTTTTAACTTCTTTGCTTTCAAACTCGACTACTGCCTCTTTTCTTAGGCCGATAAACTTACCAGCCAACTTTTTGGAAAGCTTGGTAGTATCAGCAGAAACTGTCTTTGAGAAATCTGAAGTGGTGGATTTCAAATCACCATAAATGAAGTCGCCCGCTTCTGAAACTTCGGGGTTGGTGCTCTCTCCATACTGAGAGGTTAGGTTTTCTATGGTTTCATCGATCAATTTTTGATCAACTTTGATGCTGTATTTTGTGCCTTTTACCTTTTGGTCAAGTTGGACCGTAATTGATTCTACAAAACCGATTTTATATTCGAATTCGAAATCTTTTTGATTTTTCCAGTCGATTGAATTTTCTGATTTTTCAACAGGAAGTGGTTCTCCCAAAACCCTAAAAGTTTGGTTTTTTAGGAAATTGTTAAGTGATTCCCCTAAGATGGTATTAATTTCTTCTACGAGTAGGGATACGCCATACATGTTTTTTACCATGGTTACCGGCGCTTTTCCTGGGCGAAAGCCTCGGATAACTGCCTTTTTAGCGTAGTCTTTAAGTTTAGCATCAACCTTTGGTTGATAATCTGCCTCAATAAGCTTAATTTTAATAGAAGCTTGATTTGCGGTGTGCTTGTCTACTGTAATTTCCAAAGTATGTTCAATTAATTGATGTTGAATTAAAAACCCCCAATCTCTTTCCTAACAAGGTAGGGGAGGGATTGAGGGCTAGTAGGGTGCGGATAGAGGGACTCGAACCCCCATGCCTCGCGGCGCTCGATCCTAAGTCTAGTGCGTCTACCAATTTCGCCACATCCGCATGTGACCAAAGGGAAAAATACTCCTCTTTTCCAATTGTGGTTGCAAAGGTATAGACATATTCTAATTTACTGCAAGGCAATGAAAAAAAAATCTAAAAAATATAGAATTCTGTCTCATTACCTATCAAATTTGAACTCAAATAAAAAATACCAATGATTCAAGCTGATGTAGCTGAAGAACGTTATGAAATCCTTAAGCGGTATCGAAGGCTACTCCGACAGGCAAAGCCTATTCTAAAATCAGGAGATACAAAGCTGATCAAAAAGGCCTTTACAATTTCATTGGAGGCGCACAAAGACATGCGTCGTAAATCGGGGGAACCCTATATCTATCATCCACTAGAGGTTGCGCTTATTTGTGTAGAGGAGATTGGTTTGGGCACTACTTCCATTATTTCCGCATTGCTACACGATGTAGTTGAAGATACGGATCTTGAGCTAGAGGATCTTGAGCGGGATTTTGGCTACAAGGTCATGACCATTATCGATGGGCTTACCAAGATTTCTGGGGTTTTTGAATATGGTAGTTCTCAACAAGCAGAGAACTTTAGGAAAATGTTGCTGACGCTTTCTGATGATGTGCGGGTGATTTTGATCAAGTTGGCTGATCGACTTAACAACATGCGGACTTTGGGCAGTATGCCTCGAAATAAGCAGTTGAAAATTGCATCGGAGACCATGTATTTGTATGCGCCTTTGGCGCATCGCCTGGGGCTCTATGCGATCAAATCAGAGCTTGAAGATTTATTTTTAAAGTATACCGATACCGAAGCCTATCAAGATATTGTCCACAAAATCAATGAATCAAAAAGCTACCGAAATAAATTCATCAAAAATTTTATCCAGCCAGTAGAGGATGAGTTGATTCGCCAGGGGTTTCGTTTTACAATTAAAGGTCGTCCAAAATCAGTTTACTCGATTTTTAATAAAATGAAGACACAAGGCATTCCTTTTGAGGAGGTCTTTGATTTGTTTGCCATCCGTATTATTCTAGATAGTGAACTCGAAAACGAAAAAGCAGACTGCTGGCAGGCCTATTCCATTGTGACGGATTTTTACCGGCCCAATCCGAATAGATTAAGAGACTGGGTGTCTACACCCAGGTTTAATGGATATGAATCGCTTCATACTACGGTGATGAGCCAGACTGGACAGTGGGTGGAGGTACAGATTCGTACCAGTCGGATGGATGATATTGCAGAGAGAGGCTATGCAGCGCATTGGAAGTACAAGGAAAAGGATGCTTCAGGCAAGCCTGGACCTGGATTAGACGACTGGATCAATCAGGTGCGGAGTATGTTGGAAACCAACGATGGGAGTGCGATTGAATTCATGGATGATTTCCGTGGCAACTTATTCAACGATGAAGTATTTGTATTTACGCCCAAGGGGGATTTGAAGGTACTTCCCACTGGTGCTTCTGCTTTGGATTTTGCCTTTGAAATCCATACGATGGTTGGCGCTAAATGTATTGGTGCAAAGGTAAATCAGCGGTTAGTTCCAATCAGTTACAAACTAAAAAATGGGGATCAGGTAGAAATCCTTACTTCGAGCAAGCAAAAGCCTTCTGAAGATTGGCTGCATCAAGTGGTCACTTCTCGAGCCAAGGCCAAAATAAAGGATGCCTTGCGTGAGGAAAAAAAATCTGCCATCCTCGATGGACGAGAAATTGTGCAGCGTAAATTGAAATCCATGAAGATGGACTTCACCTCAGAGGTGCTCGAAGAGCTAAGGGCCTTCTTTGATTTGAAGACAGCAAATGAATTTTACTATCGGGTCGGAAGGGGGATTATTGATCCTACTTCAATCAAATCGTTTAAGGAATTTAAGGAACACCAAAAACATAAATCCAAATCATCGGGGAAGGTGAAAGATGAATCCTCCTTTACGAGGGAGATTAAGAGTTTGAAAGGGCCTGAACACGATCAACTCCTGATTGGAGAAGATATGGATATTGTAGATTACAAACTCTCCGTTTGTTGTAATCCAATTCCTGGCGATGATGTATTTGGATTTGTGACCATCAATGAAGGCATCAAAATTCACCGTACGAGCTGCCCCAATGCGGTCGAGCTCCTCTCCAGTCATGGCAATCGGGTGATCAAAGCACGCTGGACTAGTCAGCGTGAAATTGCTTTCTTGGCGGGATTACGTATTTGGGGAACAGACAGGGTAGGTATGATCAATGACTTGACCAAGGTGATTTCCAATGAATTGAAGGTGAATATGCGTTCCATTACCGTAGATTCCGATGGGGGTATTTTTGAAGGAACGATTAAGTTGTATGTGAATAATACCGAGCATTTGGATCACCTGATCAAAAATCTAATTCAAATCGAGGGGGTAATTAAAGTTTCACGATTTGATTGAAAGCATCTTTTCAGTTGTTCATGCATTATATTTAGAAAAAATCAACCCACATGGCTTTGAATCCATCCCACTTCGAAGAAGTAAAAAAGATTTTTACCGCGTATTTAGAAACTCAGAAACTCCGTAAAACTCCGGAGCGTTATGCTATTTTGGAGGAGATTTATAGCCGCACAGGTCATTTTGATGTAGAAGGGCTGTATATCAGCATGAAAAACAAGAACTACCGGGTGAGTAGAGCGACAGTTTACAATACCTTAGATTTATTGGTGGAGTGTGATTTGGTTACAAAACATCAATTTGGTAAAAACTTGGCTCAGTTTGAAAAATCCTATGGCTTTAAGCAACACGACCACTTGATTTGCATCGATTGCAACCAAGTGCTTGAATTTTGTGATCCACGAATCCAAACCATTCAAACTACTGTTTCAGAGGTATTGAATTTTCAGGTGGTTCACCACTCACTCATTCTTTACGGAAATTGTAAGAAAGAAAATTGTCAAAATAAAAAGAGCTAGTATGAAACTCCATTTTAGTGAAAGAAAAGAGGGTCAAATTCACTACCTCTTTATGGAAGGGGACTTGATTGGGGAAGAAGTAGGACCAAGAATTGCAGAGTTGGTAAGTGATTTAGTGGAGGTAGGTATAAAAACTGTCGTCATCGATTTGGAAAAAGTGAGATACATCAGTTCAAGCGGGCTAGGATTACTCATTACTTTACTCACAAAAATGAAAAATGTGGGAGGAGAACTGGTTTTAACTGCTCCTTCAGAACACGTAAAAAAATTATTACTCATCACCAAGCTAAATGGAATATTCACCGTAATTGAGTCAGTTAAAGAATTTAATCTCAGAGCTAATTCAAATTCCTAAGCAGAACTATTTTTGACCTTTAGGCCAGCTTCGTAGAATAAAAGCCAGCTTTGCTTGGTTTTCTTTTTCCTTATCGCAAATTTCGGCCTTTAAAATCGTATTGCACTGTATAGATTTTGCATCAAATGAAGATGGATGTTTTGTTAGGCCTCCAATGGGGCGATGAAGGTAAAGGGAAAATTGTAGACGTATTGGCTCCTCAGTATGAGGTGGTTGCTCGATTTCAGGGAGGTCCCAATGCTGGGCATACCTTAGAATTTGACGGCATCAAGCATGTGCTGCACCAAATTCCATCAGGGATTTTCAGATCCCAAATCCTCAACATCATTGGTAATGGTGTGGTCCTGGACCCTATTATTCTAAAAAAAGAAATCGAGGCCCTCGGAAAATTTTCGATCGACTACCGAAAGAACCTAGTGATTTCAAAGAAAGCCACCATCATCATTCCAACACACAAACTTTTAGATGCTGCTTACGAGCAGGCTAAAGGAGATAAAAAAATTGGATCTACCTTAAAGGGGATTGGTCCTACCTATCAAGATAAAATTGGTCGAGCTGCACTCCGAATTGGAGATGTTTTAAGTCCAGATTTTAAGGAAAAGTATGCTACTTTATTAGCTAAGCATAAAAGCACCCTTTCCTTCCATGCCTATCCCTTAGATGCTTTGGAAGAGATGGAGCGTCAATTTTTTGAGGCGATTGAATTTGTTAAAACACTTCCCTTGATTGATAGTGAATACACGGTCAATGAAGCCTTGCATGAAAAGAAGCGGATTCTAGCTGAAGGAGCACAAGGATCTTTATTGGACATTGATTTTGGTAGTTATCCTTTTGTGACGAGTTCCAATACCATGACCGCAGGGGCTTGCACGGGATTGGGTGTCGCTCCTTCCAAAATTGGGGAGGTATTTGGGATTTTTAAGGCCTATTGCACCCGAGTGGGTAGTGGCCCATTTCCAACAGAATTATTGGATAGCACTGGAGAGGCGATGAGAAAAGAAGGGAATGAATTTGGCAGCACTACAGGTCGTCCTCGTCGATGTGGATGGCTAGATCTCCCTGCATTGAAGTACTCTATCATGATCAATGGGGTGACACAGTTGTTTATGATGAAGGCGGATGTACTTAATATTTTTGAAGAGATAAAGGTTTGTACAGCTTACGAATTACCCTCCGGAGAGCAGATTGAAAAATTACCTTTTGAAATCAACGATCTCGATGCCAAGCCGGTATACAAGTCGATGAAGGGATGGAATTGTTCTCTGGCTGATGTAAAGACCTACGAGAAGTTTCCAGCGCCGTTAAAAGATTACGTGACCTATTTGGAAAAGGAACTAAATGTTCCTATCAAATTGGTGTCAATAGGTCCTGATCGCACTCAAACAATTATGCGATAGTTAAGTTAAGTTTAATAGAAAGCCCTAGGCAAATCATCCCTTGCCAAGGGCTTTTTTTTTACCAAACGACTTCAGTAATTTAACCTCATTATGGTCAGACAGGTGAAGCGACTAATCCATATTCTTTCTTTTTTATTGATTTTGATGCTCCCAATCCGGACGGTGGCCCAGATAGGTTTTCCGTATTGCGAGAGTTTTCAAACTGCGGGAACGCAAGCAAATACTAAGTTTGGTGGAAATGCCCAACTGATTCCTGGGGTTTTGCGATTGACTTCAAATCAACTCAACCAACGGGGTCATGTGTATCTTGATGTTCCTTTTCCCTCAAACTATGGTTTGAAGGCAGAATTTGAGTATTTTAGTTATGGAGGTGCTGGCCCACTTTTTGCCGATGGGTTGACTGTATTTTTTTTTGATGGAGATACTCCCGTATTCAATGCAGGAGGGTTTGGAGGGTCTCTAGGCTATGCGCCTCGCAACCAAGAGCCAGGGTTGACCAATGCCTATTTAGGTATTGGATTTGATGAGTATGGCGGTTTTGGAACAAGTCAAGAGGGTAGAACAGGTTCCTTTGCAACTTTGGATCAAAATGGAAGAGCCCCAGATGCTATTGTGCTTAGAGGTCCCTCGAGTCAGGGTTACCCTTTTGTGGTAGGTCGAAGAACCAATGAGGTAGGACCTGCCAAAAATGGGTTAAACCCTGGAGATCAATTTACCATTAGTTCGGGGGGCACTACTCGTGTAACGGATCGGAACAGGCCCGGATTTCGGAAGGTGTTTTTGGAATTGCAGCCTAATTTAAATGGGCCAGGATTTTTTCTGAAACTCACGATGGAGGTGACTACCGAACTCAATAAACCTCGGATGGTGACTATTTTCGATGGTGCTTATCAGTTTCCCGCTCCAAAGAATTTAAAGATCGGATTTGCTGGATCTACTGGAGGGTTTACAAATTTTCATGAAATCCGAAACCTGATTGTGCAAGTGGCTGCTGACGAGGCTCTTCAAAATCCACAAGGGGTAGACTTTACAGATAAAGCTTCTTGTGCGGGTCAGCTTAATCAATTTTACATCACCGATGAGGAGGTTCGTCTCCCCAATGAGAATAGTTCTATCCGTTGCCTGCAGTTTTATCCCTCTCTAGCCGCTGTCAAAGCGGAGAGTGAAGACCTGTGCGCTCAAGCACGTTGTTTGGAGGAAAATCGGGTTTTGATTGTACCACAAGGAATTTTTCAAGCCAATGATCAAGCAGGTGGCTACACCTTTCTTCCCAATACAGCCTTTATAGATCAACAGGTGACGGTATACTACACCATTACAGATAATTATGGAAAAACTTCTCAGCCAAATTCAATAACGCTAGTCATCAAGGAGTCTCCAGATCCTATTACATTGAAAGCAATCGGTGCAACTCAAACTCAAAATGAAGTAGTCGTTTGTAAAGGAGAATCTGTAAAATTGCTTGGAGAGGGAAATGAGATCTATGATCGATTTGAATGGAAGAAAGATGGGGTATTATTGCAGAATGCTACCAGTAAGGAATTGGTAGTTGATACATTCGGTGTATATGAGATCATTGGCTACAATCGCAAAGGTTGTCCTGCCATCAGCAATAAAATTGAAGTCAAGGGGGTGCCATATCCTGGATTGAAATTAAGTAAACCGATTGTGGGTTGCCTTATTGGACAATCCCTGGATGTAGGCAGCTTTATTAGTGGATTTGACCTCACGCGCTTTGATTATAGAATGGTCGGGGAGGGTTTGGATTTAACAAACGAACAATTGAAAGCGGTAAAGACTTCTGGAAAATTTGAATTGCAAGTAAAGCCCAAAGGCATTACCTGTTACTCTGATCCTTTTTCTGTAGAAGTTTACATTCAAGAGAAAGCGCTAGAAGTAACCTTTGATTTTGAAGTAGCTGGCACTGGAATCAAAGATGATGCAAGTGGGGGTATATTTCCTGATGATCTGATTCAATTTACTGATTTATCTGAAGAGCGGATTGTGAAGTGGGAATGGGATTTTGGAGATAAAACTAGCTCGGCGGAAAAAGAGCCAACGCATACCTATGGAAAAAAGGGTAAATTTATAGTGGTATTGGTAGCTACGGATCGCTATGGTTGTCAAAACCGATTTACAAAAACTGTAGAAATTACGAGGAGCTATCGCTTGATGGTGCCAAATGCCTTTACTCCGCAGTTGGGTGTAAATAAATTCTTTATGCCAAAGTTTAAAGGATTAGTAAGCTTGGAACTTTCCATTTTTAACGTATGGGGCGAGCTTATTTACAGGAATTCTGATTTAGCACAGGAGGGTTGGGATGGCACATTGAATGGGACTTTACAGGAGGCAGGTTTTTATTTTTACAGTTTGGTGGGTATAGCCACTGATGGAGAAAAGGTGGAGTCAAATGGAAAATTCAGATTGATAAGATGAGGAATTTTCTACTAGGGATTTTTTCCTTGTTTTTGACTCCTATTCTAAGCTGGGGACAAGACGTTCAGTATAGTCAGTATTATGCAAACCCCATTTACTTAAATCCTGCCATGGTAGGGAGTACCGGTATGAGCCGGGTGGGATTTAATTTTCGAAACCAGTGGCCAGCCTTAGATCAAACTTTTTTGGCGTATACAGCCTACTTTGATCACTATGAGGAGCGGTACAATTCAGGGTTTTCAATAATTTTCCAAGGAGCCAATGAATCATTCACTGAAACTAGTTGGAATGAGGTGGGTTTGGGCTACAGCTACCGCCTGCAGCTTTCGAAAGATCATTTTATTCAAGCGGGGATACAAGCAAGTTTTATTACTAGGGATGCCTATTTTGGGAGGGTGATTTTTGGTTCTCAGTTGGATATTGATCGAGGGAGTATTGATTTATCGGGAAGTGGATTTGCTGGAGAAAGCCAGGTTCGAGACCTAGATGCACATGCTGGGCTGGTTTACTATGGGAAGCGGGCGTGGTTAGGGGCTTCTTTGGGACACCTGCTTAGTCCCGATATCAGCTATTTGCTAGAGGGCACGAGTCGCTTACCTAAAAAAATAAGTCTGCATGGGGGGTATCGCTTTAGTTTAGATCCGGGGTACATCAATGATTACTTTAATAATACAGACCAAGAGCGCTCCTTTTCAGTGGGCTTCAACTACAAGCAACAGGGTCAATTCTCTCAGTTGGATTTGGGTACCGAGTTTTTCTTTGAACCTTTGGCCTTGGGGCTTTGGTACCGTGGCCTTCCTACGAAGTACGATTTACCCAATCATGAATCTTTGGTTGCCATGATGGGAGTAAGTTTGGATTCTGGTTTGGACGTAGGCTATAGTTTTGATTTTCCAATTTCAGCTTATAGTCTAGGGAGTTCAGGTGGTTCACATGAGTTGTCCGTTCGTTATGTTTTTTCTTCGCGGTCTTCAGGAAAGAGGCGCTACCAACCCTTGCCTTCCTTTAGGTATTGAGTTGGACGAGTTGATTCCTACCTAATTTGAAGAAAAAAAATTGGCTTTCAATTTTTTCCAGGATTGCCTAATTTTTTTGATTTCATTTTCAGCATTTTAGCTTGAATTTGCGGTTATTTTTTGATCGTCAATTTGTACTCGGAATAAAAAGCAGCATCTTTGCACTCCCAAAAGGGGATAAATTTTGTTTTGTGTGTATTTTATTGGGGTGATTTAGGGATTGGTAGTAGTGAGATTTATCAAATTTATTTTCTTGAATTAGTTGTGGTGAAGGTGGGATTGATTACTTTTGCGTCCCTGTTCGTAAGGAATGGGTTGAAATTTTAATGTTTTTAGGGGTTTAAGCTCTAAAAATGTGCGTG
Organism: Cytophagales bacterium; assembly: GCA_005788235.1. Classification (GTDB taxonomy): domain Bacteria; phylum Bacteroidota; class Bacteroidia; order Cytophagales; family Cyclobacteriaceae; genus Algoriphagus. The sequence goes on along the minus strand of SXYU01000088.1, from coordinate 96 downwards.
TTCCAAGAAAGTTTGGAAGCAAGTTCTTTGAAGTGATGTAAGGCAAAAAAGATTAACCTGAGGATGGGGTGGTGCATGAGTATGATTTACTTATGT
>SXYU01000087.1 GCA_005788235.1 Cytophagales bacterium | reverse complement strand
GTGGTCACGTCTGACAAATACCCAGCTTGGAAAGGAAATATCCTGGTAGCAGCCCTAGCAAAGCAGCACATTGCTCGCGTAGAAATGAATGGCACCAGCTATGTGAAGGAAGAAAAATTGTTTCAAGACCTTGGACGCGTTCGCCAAGTAGCTGAAAGCCCAGAAGGTTACATTTATGCAATTACAGAGGCAACAGGCCTTTTGGTCAAATTGCTTCCCATCCGCTAAGCATTGCTAACACTCTTGCAAAAGGCCTTTCGATCGAAAGGCCTTTTTTTGTTTTAGAAAAATTACGCTGCCAAATCCTTCAATTGGAAACAAAAAAAGTTAATTTTCCAATCCATAAACTCTTACCCACAATAGCGCGTTAATCCTTTAATCCCTTGATTCCTAAGACCATGAAAACCCTTGCAGCCTATCTTTTCGTTCTTCTTGCTATGATTTCGCCTCTTTTTTCATGCCAAGCCAAGGAGGGAGACCTAGTTCCTGATTCTTTAACTTCTCAAAAATTCACGACCAAAACAGAGAAGATGGTCATCAAGGTAGATACCCTCCATACCGGATTCCAAAACCCTTGGGGGATGACCTGGATCAATGCGGAAACCTTGTTGGTTACCGAGAAAAAAGGTGAACTCCTCATTTTCAAAAAAGACAGTTTCTCAGGCCAAAAGGTTACTGGCCTCCCCTCATTTTATACTACAGGCCAGGCAGGATTATTAGACATTACTACACATCCCAATTATGCCCAAAATGGCTGGATCTACATCGCCTATGCCAAGCCTGTAGGCAATGGTGGAGCGACTTCAATTGCCCGATTTAAACTGTCAGGAACTGCTGTTGCTTCATTTGAAGAACTTATTGTGACCTCTCCTGAATGGAAGGGAGGAACTCACTATGGAAGTAGGATCGTCTTTGACAATCAAAATTTCTTGTATTTCAGTAATGGGGAACGCGGCAGTCAGGACAATGCACAGAACTTAAAAAATTCGCATGGGAAAATTCACCGCATTCATGACGATGGTCGCATCCCTACAGACAACCCCTTTGTCGCTACTTCCGGAGCTATCCCTTCTATCTGGACCTATGGAAATCGTAATCCTCAGGGTCTATTTTTTGATAAAGCGAGCAACCGCCTTTGGGAAGTGGAGCATGGCCCTCGTGGGGGTGATGAGCTGAACCTACTTGAAAAAGGAAAAAATTACGGTTGGCCTGTGATTACCTACGGCATCAACTACAATGGCACTCCAATTACGGAAATCACAGCAAAAGAAGGAATGGAACAGCCTGTCAAATACTGGGTTCCTTCGATTGCCACCTGTGGAATGACACTAGTGACTTCAGATCGCTATCCAGCGTGGAAAGGAAATATCCTTGTAGCGGCGCTAGCAGGCACCCACATTGCTCGAGTGGAAATGAATGGAACGAAACCTGTAGCTGAGGAAAAATTACTTCCCGGAATAGGGCGTGTTAGGCAAGTATCCTTAAGTCCAGATGGTTACGTTTACGCGATCACAGAGGGTACGGGATTATTGATCAAGCTGGTTCCTTCCAACTAGGACTCCAAAAACTACCGCTACCCCTACTTAGACAAAATCCACATCCACACTGAAGGGATACTTCATTAGTGATTGAAGTGCTTCTTCGATGGATAGGTCCTCAAACAATACCCGATGGAGATTTTCGGTTATCGGAGCTCGGATACCTGCTGTTTTCAAAAAGGCGTCTACAATACGTACGGTATTTACCCCTTCAGCAACCTCTTCTATGGTCTCTAAGATTTGATTTAGCGTCTCTCCTTTTGCTAAGCGATACCCAACTGTAAAATTCCTAGAATCTGGAGAATTACAGGAGGTGACTAGGTCTCCTACCCCCGCTAAGCCCATCACGGAACTAACTGTTCCGCCCAAGGCTTTACTCAAATGGGCCATTTCAACCATGCCTCGGGAAATTAGAAGCCCTTTTGCGTTTTCCCCCAACCCTAATCCCGCCAAAGCACCTGCCGCAATGGCAATGATATTCTTCAGCACCCCACTGAGCTCTACCCCAATGATGTCAAAGTTGCCATATACCTGGAATTTTTCGGAGCGAAGGAGACGCTGCCCTTCTTGAATCACCTCATTGTATTTACTGGCAATAACTGTGGCGGCAGGCTGACCATTGCTAAGCTCCTTGGAAATGTTTGGACCAGCCAGGCAGCCCACACGTACCGCAAGGGTTTCTTGAATAATGACTTCACTCATCGTCATGATCTGATTCCGACGGAGCTTTTTGACGGTATCCCATTGCTCCCCCTCCGCCAGCTGAACAGCTAGGCCTTTGGTGCCATGAATGACGAGATGGAAAGGATGTAAAAAAGGCGCGAAAGTGCGTGTTACCTCTAAAAATGCTGCAGAGGGAATCATTAAAAATAGGACCCCACATGATTCACAAAGTTCCTCAGGTGAAAAAGTTGCACGAATTTTTGGATTCAACAATTTCCCTGAAGCACTATGCTGCGAATTGATTTCATCTACCACTTCCTGTTTTCGCGCATAAACCATCACCTCGTTTTTTTCTGCGAGCATGTTGGCTATCGCGGTACCGAAGCTTCCCACTCCGATCACACCTATTGGGAGAGATTCAGAAGAGTTTTTCAAGGCCATACCCATGCAATCTGTTGTGGTAAAAATAAAGCAAACTCATGTCCTCGGTCACTAGGTTGCCCGCCTTATCTTTGATCAGAGGACGTTTGGCATGGTACATCCCCACATTTTCGAGTCCATGGGTGATTATTTCATCCATAGGTCGGTACAAGTGGGGCGCAGTATCAATTTTTCCATTTGCTTTCAATTCAAAAATTTTATCCAGTACCCGTTGGCAAGTGGCTTTGAATTCTTCGTATGCTACCACCAGATCTTCCTGGGGGAGACGGATAAGATCAAACAAATCCATTTTATCATTCTTTGCTTGAATCAATTCAAACGCGACAAAGGCAACTAGATGTGAGCTAAACACGCGATTGATTTTATGAAATTCCTCCACAATTCGTTTCCCCAGCGTTTGGGTATATTCTTCTTCCCGCTGAGCATCAACCGTTACTTTTCCGTTGGACATAAAATACTCCTCGGTATTCACTTCCCTATCCCATTTATCTCTGCTATTGCCATCCTCATCGACATAGTTGCCCATCACATCCATGGCACGCCCTATGGAAACGGAGATATCGGAGCCTTTGGTAAAAAACTTGAATAGGAATTTGGAAATCTTGTATGAGTTAGAAAACTCGTCATTTTCCTTGTAATAGCGTTCCTGACCTGTCTGGCTCAGGTAATCTTGTATCAGGCTGGGTGCCTCTAGGACAAAGTGGTAATTGATGGTAACGGGGATGATGAATATCTTGCCCGAAACATCTGAAATGCCCTGCTGAAAATTTGCCCGCTGCGCTTCAATGGCGGTACTCAATAGCCCCAATTTCAACTTGGATTCAATGATCCCACTTCTAGAACGGGTTCCTCCTGGAAAAAACAAGCTATGGCATCCAAACTGAATTGCCTCTTTTGAGTAGGTTTTAAGAGTCTCCAAGTACATCAGATTTTTCTTCCTGCGATCCACCTTGTATGCTCCTAGGGCATTCATAAAGTAGGCAAATATGGAGATATTGAACAGATTCAGCCCCGCACCATAAATAAACGGAGGCATACCTAAGACTGAAATTATCCAGCCAATCAAGATGCTATCCAAATTTGAAAAATGGGTAGGCACCATTACAATGGTTCCCTTGGTTGCCAACTCCCTAATTTGAGCGGTCTGACCTGTAATTTGAATTTTATCCTGAAGGGTATATTGGTTGCTAAATAAAGAGCCAAAGCCCTTTACTCGTGCGGCATTGAGAAGGCGAGAAAACCCATAGGTCACGACGCGCCGTGTAAATTTGTAGTGTGTCGCTTTAAAATTAGAAGCAATTTCTTCAGAGTAGCGACTGGTAATTTTACTCAGTACAGCTTTGTAAGCTTCAAACTTTTTCGCTTTAGAAAGCGAAACTTCCGAATGAATTTGAAGCAAGCTATTTTTTACTTCCCCCCAGAAAAGGCCTTCATCATCGGGATCTACATCCCAAGGGTTTTGCTTGATGCGAAGCTTTTCTCGGTAGAGGGTGGTTTCTAGCTCTTCTTTTAAAATTTCAGGATTTTTGCCGATCAAATCCAAAATCCGATCTTCGGATAGCTCTGCAACCTTTTTTACAAACTCCTTACGCTCGCGGGCAAGCTTTACGACAGGCCATTCGTCCTTTTTGGGCAAAATAGGATCGTACTGATGCTTGCTGTAATTCTCCTCCAATTGATTGTTCTGTTTTTAAAGTTGCTCAAAGATAAACAAAAAGGAACAGTGGCTTTCCAATTATTCGGAGGGATCTTTTTGTGGGATAGATTTCATGAAAATCATCACTACAACGGTAGTCATTATTCCCATTCCCGCTGCAAAAAACACAGACTGCGTGATGTAATTCATCAGGTTAAAATACGCTTCTGCTTCCGGCAAGGTCATCTTTCCAGAGTTGACCGTCAACTGAATGATGTTGGAAAAATAGGTAGGAGATATCAGGCTATGGGAAATGTATTGGCTCAAGGGAGTAAGCAGCACCACTACGAGAGTAATCACCATTCCAGATAGCAGCCCTTGTAAAAATGTCATCCTCCCGCTGTAGGTTTTTCTCTTTTTCTCCCAAAGTGCTACTACATAAATAAAAATTGCCAAGGGGGCATACAGGAGGGTGTAGGTAGCATACTGCTCAATCAAGCGATCGTGCCAGCCCAAATATTTCTCTAAAGCCATCCAAGCAAGACCCGAAAGGAAGAAGAGGATGCCCCATTTTACTTCAATACGGAACTTTTTCATAGTCAACTAGGGAAGGTTTGGTGAAAGGATGGTATAAAGTACAAAAATTCACAAACGTTTTGCCCCATTCGTGGTTAAAAAAGGAAGGTGGTAATCCCTTGCCCATGCCAAAAAGCGTGGTATTTTTATAACTTCCAACCGTGATGAAACTAGACCTCAAACAAATTCAAGTACCCATTGAGACTGAAATGTCTCAGTTTGAACATAAGTTCAGGGACTTTATGAAAAGTAAGGTCAAACTACTCGACCACATCACACATTACATTGTCAAGCGAAAAGGGAAGCAGATGCGTCCTATGTTTGTGTTCTTGACGGCTGGAGTATGCGGACAAATCAATGAATCTACCCACCGAGGTGCAGCCCTTATTGAGCTTTTGCATACTGCTTCCTTGGTTCACGACGATGTGGTGGACGATGCCAACTACCGCAGAGGATTTTTCTCGATAAATGCACTCTGGAAAAATAAGATTGCCGTATTGGTAGGAGACTACCTCCTGTCCAGAGGCTTGCTTTTGAGTGTCGAACACAACGACTTTCACTTGCTACGGATTGTATCCAATGCCGTTCGAGAGATGTCTGAAGGTGAACTTTTGCAAAGCTACAAAGCCAGAAAACTGGATGTAGATGAGGAAGTATATTACCAGATTATCCGCCAAAAAACCGCCAGCTTGATTGCTTCCTGCTGCTCTGTGGGAGCCTCTAGTGTCAGCACTGACGAGGAAACCATACAGCGCATGTGGAACTTTGGCGAAAAAGTGGGGATGGCATTCCAGATTAAAGACGATTTGTTTGATTATGGAGAGGATGAAATCGGAAAGCCATTAGGGATAGACATCAAGGAAAAAAAGATGACTCTCCCGCTTATTTATGCGCTTAAAAACGCTGAATGGCTCGAAAAAAAGAAAATAATCTACCTTATCCGAAACCGCTCTGAAGATAAAAAATCGGTAAATGAAGTCATCGCCTTTGTCAAAAGAAGTGGGGGCTTGGACTATGCCAAGCAAAAGATGACCTCTTTCTATCAAGAAGCCCTAGCCCTATTGGAGCAATTTCCTGATTCGGATTACAAGTCTTCCCTTCGGGATTTGGTGCTCTACTCCATTGAACGAAAAAAGTAGGGGGAGATTATCCGCCATTCCAACATTGGATAAATAGAAAGTTTGCCAACGGCCCACAGTCCTCTGAGACCAGCAAGTTGTAGTCCAATAGATTTTAGCATCCCTATTTAAACATTTTTAGTAGCAGACTGCAATTGACTGTGGTCTGTCGACCGTCAATTGTGGATATTTTCGGCATGGTTAACAGCCATGTTGAACCAAGGGGTGATTGCAAATAATACTAATCTTCAATCTACCCCTAGCGGGTTCACCTTATTTCTTCCCTCGGGCGCAGCAAACCATGTCGGAGCGTTCCGCCTTTTCCCGAAGGATTACGCGAGTGATTGCCTATATTTGTGATTCTGAACCAATCTAGGTTTTTATTTACTCACTTTTCCCTCGCTACCCAATGAGCAACAAACCGATAGGATTTGATGCCTTCAAGCTAAACAAACAATTGCTCGATGCTGTAGCCGAATCTGGTTATACTATTCCTACTCCAATCCAAGAACAAACTATTCCACTTGCACTTGCAGGGCATGATGTGTTGGGAATAGCACAGACGGGTACTGGAAAAACAGCAGCTTACCTATTGCCCCTGCTGATGAAAATAAAGTATGCTCAAGGGATGCATCCTAGGGGTGTGGTGCTAGCTCCTACACGGGAACTGGTCATGCAAATTGAAGAAGTGGCTCAGCAC
>SXYU01000086.1 GCA_005788235.1 Cytophagales bacterium | reverse complement strand
AATTTTTCCTCCTGGGTATAACCCGTCACCTCGATGATCTCCATACGATCGCGAAGTGCCGGCTGTATGGAATCCAGTGAGTTGGCTGTGGCGATAAAAAGCACCTTACTGAGGTCGTAATCCACCTCGAGGTAGTTGTCAATAAAGGCACTGTTTTGCTCAGGGTCAAGCACTTCCAAAAATGCAGAAGAAGGATCCCCTCTGAAGTCAGAGGAAAGCTTGTCGATCTCATCCAGTACAAAAACAGGATTGGAAATCTTGACCTTTTTCATGTTTTGAATCACCTTACCGGGCATGGCACCCACATAGGTTTTGCGGTGGCCACGGATCTCCGCTTCGTCGTGCAAGCCGCCTAGAGACATGCGGATGTATTTTCTACCCAAAGCCGAAGCGATGGATTTCCCAAGGGAGGTTTTACCCACCCCTGGAGGGCCATACAAACAGAGAATTGGACCCTTGAGGTCATTCTTCAACTTTAAAACCGCCAAATACTCAATGATGCGGTCCTTGACTTTTTCGAGCCCAAAGTGGTCTGCATCTAGAATCGCTCGGGCATGCCTTAGATCAAAATTGTCTTGGGTAAATTCATTCCAAGGGAGTTCAACCAAGGTTTCGGCATAGTTCAGCGCAATGGGATACTCGGCAGCGGAAGGGTTGACGCGTAATATTTTATCCAGCTCCTTTTCAAAATGCTTCTTAACGTCTGCCGGCCAGGCTTTCAGTGCTCCTTTGTCGCGAAGGTCCTCCACTTCTTTCTCAGGGCCTTCCTCTCCAAGTTCGGTTTGAAGTACCCTCATTTGCTGACGCAAAAAATAGTCCCGCTGCTGCTGATCGATATCGGTATGTACTTTTTTATGGATTTCTGACTTCAGCTCCAGCATCTGGATGTCTTTCATCATAAACTCCAGAAGCAGGGTGGCGCGCTCCACTCCATCGTTAATTTCTAATAATCGCTGCTTGGATTCTACTGGCGCATTGATATTGGAAGAAAGAAAATGGGTCAGAAAGGCTGTATTGTCAATATTGTCTAGTGCTACCTGAGCTTCACGGGGAATCTCCGGATTCAGGTGAAGGATTTTGGTGGCCGCATCCTTAAGCGACTCTTCTAGTGCCTTAATTTTCTTCGAATTCTTGGGAAAATTTTCCTCCAAGTAATCCACCTTGGCAATAAAATAGGGATCATCAGTAACCTGCTCTCGAATGGCAAAGCGCTTCTTTCCTTGAATGATGATTGTGGTATTTCCATCAGGAAGCACAATCATCTTGATAATTTTTGCCAAAGTACCAACCTGATACAGGTCTTCCCAACTCGGGTCGTCCTGGTTGGGCTGAATCTGTGCACAAACACCAATGTACTTGTTGCCCTTTTGCGCCTTCTTCACCAAGCGAATGGATCGCTGTCGTCCTACGGTAATGGGAATGACTACCCCAGGAAATAGAACCGTATTACGAACGGACAGGATAGGAATCTCTTCTCCAAATGCTTCCTTGGAATTGACCTCCTCTTCCTCATCCGTGATCAATTGAATCAAGTCACCCTCAGCGGCAAATTCGCCATTCATTAAGTCATGGAATAAAGAGTTTTCGAATTGGCTCATATAGACAGATTGACAGCATGCTGTCAGGATATAGCTAAAATAAAGGAAGAACTTGAACTAGATCCAAGTTCCTCCAAAAGATTCAATTGAAATGCCAAACCATTAGTTGGCCATAATGACAGACTGCCTAGAAAATAAGTTTGAGGATATCATTCCCGATGGCAAAAACCATTAAACCGAGCAAAATAACCATGCCCACCTTCTGTGCACCTTCCAGAAATTTATCTGAAGGGGCTCGTCCAGAGACCATTTCATAGAGTAAGAAGACCACATGACCACCATCCAAGGCGGGAATTGGAAGTAGGTTCATAAAGGCTAAAATCATGGAAATCAACCCTGTAATACTCCAGAATTTGACCCAATCCCAACTATCCCCATAAATCTTGGCCATGCCAATAGGTCCGCTGACATTTTTGGTAGATACCTCACCGGTAAACATTTTTCCCAAGGCTTTGGCATTGACGATGACTGCACCAAATGCGCGGCTTGTTCCTTTGGAAAATGATTCCACAAGGCCATAATCTCTCTTAACAGGTTCGATTAAAGGATTGACAGCGATTCCTATTCTTGCTTCCTCAGTAACGGCTACGCTTAGCGTATCTATTTGGCTGCCTTTTTTACGAACAAGGGAAATAGTTTGATTTTTAACCTGCTGCAAGGCCGTCTGCATCTCATCAAAATAAGTAATTGGGAGACCATTTACTGCAAGGATTCGATCCCCTGCAGCAATGCCTGCTGCTTCTGCTCCACTACCCGGATCTACTGCTCCAACTTCAAATGGAAAGCGTATGGCAATAAATTTACTAAAGGACTCCTCTGAATTGAAGGTATTGATAAAGCCTCTAGGGATTTCCACTTTCACTTGCTGGCCAGCGCGCTCTACAGTGTAGTAGCCGTTTTCGCTGAGCAAAGCACTACCGCTACTTAGTTCAGAAATGCTTTGGTAAGGTTGCCCATTAATATCAAGGACCTTGTCACCCGTCTTCAATCCAATTGCTTCCCCATATTCGTAGGCCACGATTCCATTTTCAAGGACTTGATCTCTGGAAAAGTAAGTTTCCCCATTGGAATACACCAAAGTCACAAAAATGATAATCCCAGTGATTACGTTGACAATGATCCCTCCAAGCATAACGATGAGTCGTTGCCAAGCTGGCTTGGCGCGAAACTCCCAAGGCTGTGGTTCAGATGCCAGCTGGGCGGTATCCATGGACTCGTCCACCATGCCAGAAATCTTTACAAATCCTCCAAGCGGAATCGCTCCGATGGAATACTCGGTATCCCCCCATTGAAATCCTGCGATTTTTGGAGGAAATCCGATGGAGAATTTTTCTACGCGCATGCCAAAAAGTTTGGCGGTAAGCAAGTGTCCCAGCTCATGAAGTCCCACTAGAATTGACAATCCTAGGAGCAGCTGGCCCACCATAATTAAGGTTTCCATTTATCGTTTTGAGGTTAGTATATTTTCACTTAGTTCTCTGGCTTGCCGGTCGGATTCGATGTAATCTTCCAATTGTGGACGGGCAAGAAAGTTAGCTTGGTTGAGCGTTTCTTCGATTAGGTCAGACATTTCTAAGAAGCCGATTTGTTGATTGAGGAAAGCTGCAACGGCAATTTCATTGGCTGCATTTAAGATGCAAGGCGCATTGCCACCTGCTGCCAAGGCATCGTAGGCCAACTGCAAATTGCGAAAGGTCTTTACATCGGGCTGTTCAAAAGTAAGCTGCGGGTAATTCGCAAAGTTGAAGCGCTCAAAATTACTTTTCAATCGGTCGGGGTAGCTTAGTGCAAACTGGATAGGAATACGCATATCGGGTAGGCCGAGTTGCGCTTTGATCGATCCATCTTCAAATTGCACCAGGGAGTGCACAATACTTTGAGGGTGTACAACTACATCAATCTGCTCTGTTTTGAGCCCAAATAGCCATTTGGCCTCGATTACTTCAAGACCCTTATTCATCAGGGAGGCGGAGTCAATGGTGATTTTTGCACCCATGTCCCAATTGGGATGTTTCAAGGCTTGTTCCCGCGTGACTGAGGCCAAGTAGGCTTTGTCTTTTCCCCGAAATGGGCCTCCGGAAGCAGTCAAAATTATTTTTTCAATGGGATTGTGAAACTCCCCCACCAAGCATTGAAAAATAGCCGAATGCTCGGAATCAACCGGATAGATATTGACCCCATGCTGCTTGGTAAGTGCAGTGATCAATTCCCCTGCCACGACCAAAGTCTCCTTGTTGGCTAGCGCAATCTGCTTGCCTGCTCGGATGGCATGAACGGTAGGAATCAAGCCTGAGTACCCAACCAGTGCGGTCAATACCACATCGATAGTCTCCATTTCCACTACTTGGGCAATGGCTTTTTGTCCTGCAAAAACCTTGATTGGCTCTCCAGAGAGGGCTTCTTTTACTTTTAAATAAAGATCCTCGTTGCCGATGACCACTGCGTTTGGTTTAAACTCCAAGGCTTGTGCGACCAAGAGTTCCCAGTTGTGTTGTGCAGTGAGTACTTCTACGGTAAACCAGTCGGGATGTTGACGGATCACATCGAGAGTTTGCGTCCCGATACTTCCTGTACTTCCCAAAATGGCTACGCGCTTGTTTTCTGTCATGAAGGTAGGTGCCTACGAATACACTACAACCTTCCTGGCGTAGGAAGGTTGAGTGATTAACTGACAAAAATACCAATTGACCTGAATTTTCAGGTATATCTCTTCAGATTTTAGCTGCTAGGCTACTTTTTATAAATTATTTGTAGTGAAATTTTCAAAAAATTATAAAGTAATGCGGGGCTCTGAGGCTCCAAAACAACAAGAAATCAACTTTCAGTCTATGTTTAACTGTAAAGTAGCTAACCGATGGGCTTACCGAAATAGAAATCCAGAACTGGTAAGCAGGTAAAGGGGGTCGTTTTCCCCTTGAGCGATGCGGCCCGTTGCTTGAGCAATCCGGAAGGTCTTGATTCCCTTTTAACTTAGTTTACTTTTTGAGGTGGAAATGAAATAGACTTTCTGGGCATATTCCCTTGCATAAAAAAGGACTTGATGGGTATTTTTTTGAGAGTCAGCCGCTACCCCTTACCTTGTGTCAAAATTTCTCCACGGCCTGCATGCAATCTTGTCCAAGCGTTTTGCGATTCTTTACCCATCGACTTAGCTACTTGCTGTGGTTTGGTGTTGCTTTGCTGATTATTTCCTGTACCGAAAAGGAAACAGAAGCGCTCCTCAAGACAGCTGTTCCTCTGGATTTTGCCACAGGATTCAAGTTGTACCAAGGCAATGGCTTTTGGGAAATTGAAGTTAGCAAGGGCTATGCTGGTTCCTCCGAAACCTACCGCTACCTAGTTTTGGATTCTGGCGTACAGGTCAATTCGGCCAACTACGATGCCGTCATTCAACTTCCCATCACTCAAGTCGTACTCACTTCCACCACACAGGTACCCCATTTGGATGCCTTGGGGCAGACCGATCTGCTAGTAGGTTTTCCCCAACTCGATCTGATCTCCTCTCAGGCTGCTCGGCGGCGAATTGCGGCTGGAAAAGTCCAGGACTTGGGTGCTGGGCCTTCGGCAAATCCTGAGTTAGTGTTGGATCTGCAACCCGATTGGATCATGATTTCCACCTTGGGAGAAGATCTTCGCTACTTGGAAGTATTCAAACAGGCGGGCATCCCTGCATTCATCAAAGGGGAATATGTAGAGCAAAACCCCTTGGGCAGAGCCGAATGGATTAAGTTTACGGGTGTGCTTTTGGGTAACTATGCGGAGGCCTCGACCCAGTTTGAACAAATCAAAAAAGACTATAACGAAGCAGCGAGCCTGGCGAGTTCGATACCGGAAAAAGACAAACCCCGAGTACTCAGTGGGGTGATGTACCAGGACATCTGGTATGCACCCAGTGCGGAAAGTTGGGCTGCACAACTCCTCAGCCAAGCAGGAGGGAACTATACATTTGATGAAAATGTAGGTTCGGGCAGCCTGCAACTCAATTACGAATACGTGCTCGACCAGGCCAGTGATACTCCAATTTGGATTGGGGCTGCGGACTTTGCTTCTAGAGCTGAGATGGGAACACGTGAACCGCGCTACCAATCCTTTGCAGCTTGGAAGGCTGGAGAAGTGTATACCTACACTGCCAAGAAAGGAGAAACAGGAGGCTTGGAGTACTTTGAATTGGGCTATTTGCGACCAGACTTGATTCTAAAAGATTTGATAAAAATCCTACATCCCCAGTTGCTGCCGGAGTACCAACCCTATTTTTACCAAAAATTACCGAACTAAGTCGGTCAATATGGGATTTCCTCCCGTATTTTAGCCCAGAAGAATCGGATTGGTACCGGTTACTTCAAACCTTTGCTTCAAGAATCACCCCCAATACATGTCAATTAGACGCTTCCTTTTTCCACTAACCTTCCTCCTACTTGGAATGAGTTTCTTGCTCAACCTGAGTATGGGTAGCGTGTGGATTCCACCTGTGGAGATTTTGGAGGGAATAATTTCGGGGAACTGGGATAAAAATTCCTGGGAGCAAATCATCCTGCACTACCGACTTCCTAAGGCCTTGGTGGCGATTTTGGCGGGGATAGGACTCAGTGTAAGTGGCTTACAGATGCAAACCTTTTTTCGAAACCCACTAGCAGGGCCCTATGTGTTGGGGGTCAGTTCTGGAGCGGGATTAGGGGTAGCCTTGCTGATGCTGGCAGGTGCAGCTTTTGGCATATCCCTTACCGGGCTGAATTCTTGGGCGATTGCAGGAGCGGGAATCCTCGGGGCAGGTAGCTTGCTGGCTATCGTTTCGTTGGTAGCTTGGCGGGTAAAAGATTCGATGACACTCTTGATTGTCGGCCTGATGATAGGCAGTGCCGTATCCGCGGTGGTGGCAGTGCTCTCCTTTTTCTCTGGAGCAGAAGCTTTGAAACTCTATACCGTCTGGTCCATGGGTAGTTTGGGTGCACTGACCTGGTCACAAGTGAGCATTCTTGTCCTT
>SXYU01000085.1 GCA_005788235.1 Cytophagales bacterium | reverse complement strand
TTACAAACTCTTTGGTTTAGTCAAATCATAAGCTATTCCTGTTCCAACCCAATCCCAAGCAGAGTAGGCCCTTCCCTATTTTTGTAGTTTCTTCCCAATGGAATTAGTTGATTGAGGACAGCATCAAAGAAGGTTGGAATGCTATTTTCTTCAAGTATAGGTAGGCCACAGCTGAGGATAAGTAAGATTGTTCCCAGGTCGTAAATCAAAAGAATAGAAGGGTTAAATTAAGGATTGGTGCTGTTTTTAATTGCAGTTAATTCAAGTTAAGAATAAATCCAATCTCAAATCAATGGACTTTAGCCTTTTGGTAAGCGCTAATTTTTTGTTCCATTTTTGCACGAAGTTCCTTGAGAATCTTTTGATGAAAAGGATCAGCAGCAAGATTGTTGCTTTCCAAGGGGTCTAGCACCAAGTCATAAAGTTCTTCCTGCTGAGGATCATTGAGGTAGCGGAAATACTTCCATCTCTCCGTTCGAATCGCTTCACTAGGAGCAATAATGTCCACCTGCCAGAGATGCTCGGACAGAAAATCTTTTCGCTTGGCCAAGTCTTTGGATAGAAGGCTAGTTCCCTGCCAAGATTTTGGGGATTTTATTCCAGCAAGATCTAGAATGGTAGATGGGATATCTATATTCAGCGCAAAATCAGTATTTCTTTCTCCTCCGATTTGCCGCGGATCATACAGAATAAGCGGCACTCTTAAGGAATTATCATACATCAGCCACTTCCCCGCAAGCTGCCTTTCTCCTAGAAAATACCCATTGTCCCCCATCAAAATGATGACCGTATTTTCCGCAAGTCCTTTGGCTTCCAAGACTTTTCGGATCCTGCCGATTTCGGCATCTACCTCAGAAATCATCCTAAAATACCCTTTTACGCTACGTTGGTACTTTTCTGGAGTATCAAAGCGCCAGTACCAACGGGTCCGATTTTCACCAGTTCGTATGTATTCCGGTAGCGATTGAAAGTACTTGTCTTCCTTTAGCAATGGATCAGGGACAACCAGATTTTGGTACAGGGTATCGTATGCTGAAGACCAGAAATATTGTAATTCTGCACCATCATGCGCATGCGGAGCTGAAAAACTTAAGGATAGCATAAAGGGCTTATCAGCAGGCTTATTGGCAATAAAATCGATCGCTTGCTGACTGGTATAACGGCTTAGATGTACCGTGTCTTCTTTGATTTTTTTGAAAAAATAGCCCCTACGATCCGTAAACGAATTATTCCGATCATACTCCTCACCTGCATCAAAAAGCTTCGCAAATTCAGGGTAGTTGATGCCAAACTTCCCGAAAAACCCCGTCGTATATCCTGCATCCCTGAGCATTACTGGGTAGGATTGTGCTACGCAGGCCTCTTGAATATCCCCTTGGCCAAAAGTATACCCATGCGTACGCTCATAAAGTCCAGTAAGAATACTCGCTCTGCTTGCAGCACAGATAGGTGTGGTAACGAAAGCATTTTCAAAGTAAATCCCATCTTTCGCCATTCGATCCATTTCTGGAGTTCGAATCATGGTATTTCCTGCAAAACCAAGTGCATCCCAACGGTGATCGTCCGTGAGAATAAAGATGATATTCGGTTTTTTATCCTGAGAAAAAGTTGAAAACGTCAGGTTTAAAAAAAGAAGCGAAAGGAGAATTTTATCCATTAAATTATGTTGAAGTTGCCTATTTGTGGATTGTAAAATTCAGTACAAGCCCTTTTGAACTAAACTAACTGATAACTATTGATTTTGCAAAGACTCAGTCACAGTTGTGGTATCAGAGTCAAAAGAATATATAGGTTAAGGTATAAATAAGAAGGCTGCAAATCGCAGAATCTTGTCCTTCTACGAGTTACCTGAATTTTTATACCGCTAGAATTAGCTACAAATACGATATTTTGTATCTTAACTTAGATTTTAACAAGATGAATTCTAAGGTCAGCTCCTCAACCAAACAATTCTACCCCTTGAAGTGGACGATGGCCACTCTTGGAGTAATGTTGCCTGTCATTTCGGCTTTAGCAGAGACTGTGAGATCCGACACCGCTACAGATTTTTGGCTATGGCAATTTTTTGGCCGTTTGCATCCCATGGTAGTTCATTTCCCGATTTCCCTACTGATTTTTGCTGGCCTTGTCGAGCTCTTCACTCTAAAAAATTTTAATTCCAAATTCCGACCTGCCATCCAACTGCTCGTCCTGGTTGGATCAATAAGCACACTAATTTCGACTCTATTTGGTTGGCTCCACGCCAACAGTGAAGGAATTAGCGGAGAAACGGTCGATCTACACCAACAAATCGGCTTTATCACGTCAGGATTGGCTGTCATCCTACTTTATTTTTTAGGGAAGACTAGCCAGGAATTCCTGCCATCCACTATAAAAGTTTACCGAATACTCCTTTTTGCTTCTGGATTGGGAGTAGGAATCGCTGGACATCTGGGTGCCTCACTTACCCATGGGGAGGACTTTTTGACGGAAATTATGCCCTCTAGGGAGGAAGAATCAGAGGCTCCTGAAAGCATCACCCTAGACCTTGCTTCATTCGCCTCCGATCTTTCTGTAGAAAAAGAAATTCAACTTGTTACAAATGTGCGTTCTATACTAGCTCATAATTGCTACAAATGTCATTCAGGAGCTAAAATTGAAGGCAAATTACGATTGGATGAAAAAGAGTATGTCTTTGCAGGTGGAAAAAATGGGCAGATTATTGTTCCAGGTAACCCAGGAGAAAGTGAACTGATCCGGAGAATTTCCCTTTCCAAAAACCACAAAGAGGTAATGCCTAACAAGGGAAAATTACTTAAAACAGAAGAAATTCAGCTGTTGACGCTTTGGATTGAAAAAGGAGCGCCGTGGCCAGCCGGAGTAGCTCAACAATCGGTCTATCGTGTAGCGGCCCTAGCTCCAAGAAAGCCAGAATTACCTCCAATAAAGCCTGGGCTAGAACATCCGATTGATCGGCTGGTAACTAAATATTTTCAAGAAAATCAACTCAGCTTTAGCAATCCTGTCGATGACCGCACCTTTCTCCGAAGAATTTATTTAGACATCATTGGGCTCTTGCCTACACCAAAGGAGCTAGCAGCCTTCCAGGCAGATCGTAACCCTCAGAAACGGGAAATTGAAATACAGAAACTTCTGGATAGAACCGATGATTATGCCCAGCATTGGATGACTTTTTGGAATGATAACCTAAGAAATGACTATACAGGTACAGGATACATCACTGGAGGGCGATTTGCCATCTCCGATTGGCTTTATTCGGCTATTCGAGACAACAAGCCCTACAATCAGTTTGTCAAAGAACTTCTGAATCCTTCCGAAAAATCAAAAGGATTTATTGAAGGCATCCGTTGGCGCGGAACAATCAATGCTTCCCAGCGAACGGAATTGCAAGCTGCTCAAAATGTAGGGCAAGTTATCCTAGGCTTAAATCTCAAGTGTGCTTCCTGCCATGATAGCTTTATCAACGACTGGAAGCTTGAGCAAGCCTATGCTTTCGCAAATATTTTTGCCGATTCTACCCTAGAAGTAAATCGCTGTGAAATCCCTACTGGTAAAATGGCCAAAACCAAAATCCTTTGGGAAGAACTTGGCGATATAGATTCGCTCGCATCCAAGGCAGAAAAATTACGGCAGCTTGCCGATCAACTTGTTCAGCCTGCCAATGGAAGGATGTACCGAACCCTGGTCAATAAAGTGTGGAAACAGCTGATGGGAAGGGGAATTGTAGAGCCTGTGGATGAGATGGACAATCTTCCTTGGAGCCAAGATTTGATTGATTGGTTGGCCGTAGATTTTGTGGAAAATGGCTACGACATCAAGCGCTTGATTTTTCAAATTACAAGTTCCAAAATCTACCAAAACCCCTCGGTGATAGTTTCATCGGCAGACAAGCTTATGGCTGAGGATTTCAAGTTTCAGGGAATGGTCAGAAGAAGGATCACCGCAGAACAATTTTCTGATGCGGTTTCTGAAATTTCCGCCCCCCTATTTGATTCTGTAGAAGTAAAATTCCGGCCCTATCAATTGATTCCTGAGGCTAAATCTAATTTGGGATTTGCGCGAGCCTCTTTGGTAGCCAACAATGAGTTTCTAAAATCCCTAGGCCGACCCAATCGAGAAATAGTTTCTGTCAGCAGGGACTCTCAGGCTAACTTGCTTCAAGCCTTGGAGCTCAGCAATGGAGAAAAATTGAACAAATCTCTTGTCAAAGGAGGAGAAAAATGGGTAAGTACATTTAGGGATCCGAAAGTCCTTGCGGAGCAATTGTACGCCAAAGCATTGCTTCGAAAACCAAATCCGAGGGAGCTAGAAGTAGCGAAAAAAGTGCTCGGCGAAAAACCGAATGCAGCAGCTGTCCAAGACTTACTTTGGGCAGTACTTATGTTGCCCGAATTCCAACTTATCTATTGAAAAACAAGAATTCCATTAGAGCCTTTAATCACAAAATTTAAATTTCAAGAGTCATGAAAACCCTGCAAAACCGACGTGAATTCCTAAAAAAAACCAGCGCAGCGACCTTGGCTACATTGGGTATGGGTGCTCCTCTGGCCGGTTTGCTGTCCTCATGCGAAACTAAAATTCCCGCTACCGCTGATTCCGTTATTTTATTGTTTATGGCAGGCGGAATGGCTCATACGGAGACTTTTGATCCCAAAAAATACACTGCTTTTCGCAAAGGAATGGAAGCGAAGGAGGTACTCAGCACCTTTCCTGCGATCCCGACCAAACTGGATGGGATTCAGTTTTCTGAAGGACTTGAAAATATGGCTTCGGTCCTGGACAAGGGCACACTGATCCGCTCCTATCAAGCAGCAGACCTGGGGCATATTTTGCATACCCGACACCAATATCATTTCCATACCTGTTACGAGCCGCCGCAATCGGTGGTGGTGCCCCATCTTGGAAGTTGGATTGCAAAGGAAAAAGGGCCACTGAATCCAGTGATTCCACCCTTCATCAACATTGGACAGCGATTTACGGTTGGCGAAGCGGAAGAGCTAAAAGCATTTCACTCTGCTGGATTTTTAGGCTCTAGCTATGGGCCATTTTTGATTCCTGATCCTTCGGCGGGATTGGAGGCCGTAAGACCTCCTGTTGGAATGGACTACAGACGATTTGAAAGTAGAAATAAGCTCTACAATGACCTGATTGCTGCTGGTCCCGTGGGAGAATTTGGCTCTGAATACCAAAAAGAATCACTCAAGCAATCCATGGAGCAGGCATACATCTTACTTAATTCTCCAGAAGCAAAGGCATTTGATCTAAGTCAGGAACCCCAAGAAAGCTATGCTAAATACAATACTGGGCGATTTGGGCTTGGTTGCCTTCTCGCCAAACGCTTGATCGATCAAGGGGCACGATACATTACCGTGACGAGTGAGTATGAACCCTTCTTTGGCTGGGATACCCATGACAACGGGCACACCCGACTGAAAGACATGAAAAAACTAATCGATAGTCCCATCGCCCAATTGATCAAAGACCTGGATCAAAGCGGGAAACTTGAGCGGACCCTCGTGATTGTGGCGAGTGAATTCAGCAGGGATATGCTGACCGAAGGTAGACCAGATCTAAAAGTTCAAGATCAGGTGGAGGTTCCCGATATCATTGATGACCTCAAAAATTATGGCATGCACCGCCATTTCACTGACGGTTGCTCCATTCTGATGTTTGGCGGAGGCATCAAGCGTGGCCATGTTTTTGGCAAAACAGCCGATGAACGCCCCTGCAAAACCATCGAAAACCCGATCAAAATCGCGAGTATTCACCAAACGGTGTACCATGCGTTAGGGATTCCTTCGGACAAACATTATGAAATTGAAAAAAGGCCATTTTATACAACCCCAGATGGGCATGGTAAGGTGGAATTTGGATTATTAGCAAAAAGTTGATTTATCATTACCAGCACCCTCACAACCCAAAAAAACAACCCATGGAAATGAATAGGATTCGACTAGCAGTTTATTTTCTGCTTGCAGCCCTCTTGAATTTTAGCTGCAAACCCAATTCCACAGAATCAGAATTGGCCAGTCCTGGCTCCTTTATTCTTCAAGAATCAGAATTGCCGGACTACGAAAAAGACCTTGATCACCAGGGGCTATTGACTGCGCTAGATGACCGATACGATGAATCCATCCGCACAGGCGAACATATTTACAACAATGTCTGCTTCAATTGCCATGGAAATCCGGATCAACTTGGATCCATCCCCACTGCCTTCAAATTCTGGGAAGATACCTTCAATGTTGGGAAAGACCCCTATTCGATCTATCAAGTGCTTACCAGAGGCTACGGCTCCATGCCTCCACAAGTTCACCTTACCCCTGTGGAGAAATATGACATCATTAATTACTTGAGAGAAACCTACCTTATAGAAAAAAATCCGGGACAGTTTTTTGAAATCGATTCCACTTATCTAGCAGGGTTGCCTTCCGGCAGCAACAAAGGGCCAGCCCCGAAAGAGTTTAAGCCCTGGGCAGAAATGGATTATGGCAACTTTCTGATCAACACCTACGAGCTGGTCGGTAAAGATGCCCAGGAACGGGAGCAATCCAAAGGTCCCTCTCCCCTTGCTGACGAGAATTTAGTCGATGCCAACTTTGCCTACAAAGGAATTGCTGTTCGATTGGATCAGGGTGTCGGTGGAGTGGCAGCGGGCAAGGTCTGGATGATGTTTGACCATGACCTGATGCGGGTGGCAGGAGCCTGGACCGGAGAAGGATTTATTGATTGGGAAGCGATTCTTTTTAATGGGCAACACAATATTTCCCCCAGAACAGTAGGCAATCTTCATTTTGAGAATCCCGTTGCGCCGGGATGGGCAAACCCTGCCAATGGGAAATTTGAGGATCCACGATTCCAGGCTCGTGACAAACGGAAGTTTGGGCCTCTTCCCCGTACCTGGGCACAATACCAAGGACTCTATCAGTTTAAAGATCAGGTAATTCTTTCCTATACTGTGGGAAGTACCAAAGTGCTCGAATCATTTGGCATGGAATCTTGGCAGAATCAACCGGTTTTTACCAGAACGCTAAACCTAAGTCCTACGGCTAAACCCATGAAAATGCGGATTGCTCCGGATAAAACTGCGGTGGCCCTGATTGGAAAAGGGGCGGTATTGAAAAAGGAAAATGGCTTTATGGTCATGGAAACAATGCCTTCAGCTCCTGTGCAAGTCAAAATTCTAATTGGAAGCGCCGGAACGAAGGGCCTTACAGATTATGCCAAAAGTTCAGCTCCCCCAGCATCCTTGGAGGGTATGACCAAAGGTGGACCTTCCCGGTTTCCTAAAAAATTAAGTTCCCAGGTCAGTATGGGCACACAGGAAGGACCTTTTCAGGTAGACCTGATGAACCCTCCTTTTGATAGCCCTTGGAAAAATCAATTTCGACTCAGTGGCTTGGATTTTTTTAGAGATCCCAACAAAGGGGTGATCTGCTCCACAGACGGGGATGTTTGGTTGGTGGAAGGATTTACCCAAAATACCGGGAAACTCACCTGGCAGCGAATCGCCTCAGGGCTTTTCCAGCCTTTGGGCATCAAGGTGGTGAATGAACAGATATTCGTCACCTGCCGGGACCAGCTGGTCAAATTACATGATTTGAATGGGGATCGGGAGACGGATTTCTATCAAGCCTTCAACTCTGACCATCAGGTGACCGACCATTTTCACGAGTTTGCCATGGGTCTGCAGGTAGATAAAGAAGGGAATTTTTACTATGCTAAAAGCGCTCGACATGCCCGAGAAGCCCTAGTGCCGCAGCACGGTACCTTGATCAAAGTCAGCAAAGATGGGCAGAAAACTGAGATCATTGCCACTGGATTCAGGGCTGCAAATGGGGTCTGCATCAATCCTGATGGGACCTTTATTGTCACCGATCAGGAAGGCCATTGGAATCCAATGAATCGGATCAACTGGGTGAAAAAAGGCGAGTTTTATGGAAATATGTTCAGCTTTAACCCTCCAAAAGATAGTACTGAGGCAGGAATGGAGCAGCCATTGGTATGGGTGGAGCGGGATCGGGATCAATCTCCCTCCGAGCTGCTTTGGGTAGAGAGCGCAAAATGGGGTGCACTCAATGGAAAACTCCTGAACCTATCTTATGGCTATGGAAAAATCTTTGTGGTTCCTTTTGAGAAAATTGGGGATCAAGTTCAGGGAGGAATTTATGAGTTGCCCATCCCGAGATTTTCCACCGGTGTGATGCGTGGCAGATTCAATCCCGGAGATGGACAATTGTACCTTTCTGGTCTGTCGGCATGGGGCTCTACTCAACCTCAGTTGGGGGGACTTTATCGGATCAGAAAGGTGGACGAGCCGATGGTGATTCCCGTGGGAATCGCAGCCACCACCAAGGGGATGAAGCTGACTTTTACAGACAAGCTGGATGCAAAAGCAGTGCAAAAGATTTCCAGCTACAGCGTTCGTACCTGGGATTTGATTCGATCGAGAAAGTACGGTTCCAAACATCACAACGAACAAACCCTACAAGTCACCAAAGCTGAGCTCGATCCTTCAGGCAAAACAATCAACCTGACTATTCCATCGATCCAACCCACTTGGGGAATGGAAATCACCTACAAGGTCAAAGATAGCCGTGGCATCGAACGAGAAGGATTGGTACAGAATACTATCCATCAGTTGGGAAGCAAAACCCCTTGATTGGAAATTGAATAAAACCTAGCAAGTTGAATAATGACTGTAACCTTTCTACTATTAATCCTATTGATCATTTGGAGCATCCCAAGCACACATTATCGGAGTAAGTTCAGAAAAATCGTGTACCAAACTGAGGATTGGAAAATAAACATTAAGCCCCTTTTCAAAAAGGAGATACTCGCTTTATTCGGCAACATGTATCCTGAAAATACCACATACCTCAAAACAAGAAATTTTTATCGCATCTATTTAGCGGTTTATCTAGTTTTATTTCTCATTTACCAAGTAGCAAAAAATACAAGTTAGCAGTCCCCTAAGATGGTCATTTAGAAATTCTTGAACTCCAATGAAGCAAACAGTACTTAATCTATTTTTTGCCTTGATCGCATTTATCCTCGTGTATGGCATTGCGCTGTTGACAGGGCTGCCAGTGATCCAGGAAGCTGTATTAATTGCCTTTATCATTCAATGGGTTTGTTTTGTTCCTGCTTATTTTTTTCAAACAGAAAAATTTTATGACCTCGCGGGAAGTTGTACCTACTTATTTTTGGTGGGCTATATAAGCTTCACTAGCTATGCTTCACTCAATCTCAATACAGCGAGCATTGTGTTGGCCTCCTGCATATCACTTTGGGCCATCCGACTAGGAACCTTCCTGTTTCTAAGAATTCATCGAGCCAAAGAAGATGTAAGATTTAAAGACATTAAGCCCTCCGCATCTCGATTTTTTATGGCTTGGACTTTACAAGGGATGTGGGTTTGTTTATGTTCCATGTGCGCCCTAACAGCAATTGCTGGCGACTTTGGGGTAATCCAAAATGGTTTTTTTTATGGTGGATTGCTGGTATTTAGCTTTGGTCTGAGT
>SXYU01000084.1 GCA_005788235.1 Cytophagales bacterium | reverse complement strand
GCGATTCCATAATGGTTAGAATTTTTAACGGATACCCATCCTGTACCTACATTTTTAGCTTTTTCCATGGCCACCTTCATCGCAAAAGGCGCCACCACTAGACCGAGGCCTGCATCGCCATCTACTACAGCGGTGGAGGGGGTTTCGTAGGTCACGCGCACCTTTGGGGCGGGGTTAATTCTTCCCTTTTCCCAGAGGCGTACATAGCCACTCAATCGCGCCACCCCATGACTATCTACTCCACGAAGGTCTGCCGAAAGCAAGACCTTAGCGCCGAGTTGGGCATCTTCATCTGGACAACCAATCTTTTTAAGCATGTCGTAGGTGAATTGGTACAAGTGGTCGTAAGAAAAGTGCTGCATGTCTGCTGGGAAAATTGATACTGAGTTTCACAAAGATAGAAAGCAGCAGGCAGTGATCGTCCGCTTTGACCTTTAAAAATCAATTTAAACTCAATTATTGAACAGGTAAGGAAAGATTAATTGTGGAGGGTAATCTCTCCAGAAAGTAATCTAGCGACCGCTCCTTCCTTCAATGAGTAATGGGAGCAGCGAATGCTTTCCACTTGGACATGCTGCAAGATAAAGTCAATCAGGCAGCTGGCTACCACAATCATGTCTACCCGCATGGCAATCATGCCTGGGATGAGCAATCTTTCTGCCCTATTTTTTGTCACTAGCAACTGAAAAAGTTGATAAAAATCGCTGACTGGCAATTCAAACACCTGCTGCCCGGTGAGTTTGTCTTTTAGCATGGTTGCATAATACATGTCGATCAGCGTATCAAAGGTACCTGAGGCACCTACAAATCCACTAGGCTTGTACCTCGCAATGGCATCAAGCAAGGGCTGTAACTTTTCTGCACAGTACTCCTCTAGCTTTACTACTTCTTCGGGTAAAATGGGATCGTGGTAGTGAAAAGCATCTAGGAGGCGCTGTCCACCTATTTCAAAACTTTGTTTCCAGAATACCTCCTGGGCATTGCCGATGATAAATTCTACCGAGCCCCCGCCGATATCCATCATCAGAGAGGGTTGCTCGTCCAGCGCTCCCGAAAAATGAATGCCTTCGTAAATCAGTTGTGCTTCTTCTTCCCCAGAGATAACGTGGATTTGTATGCCGAGTTCCTCCTTGACTTTTTTAACAAAGTCCGGCCCATTGCTTGCATTTCGGACAGCTGAGGTGGCAAAGGCAAAAATTTGGTCGATTTTTTCCCCTTCAATCAAGTTTTTGAAATGTCCAAGGGTATGTAATGCTCTCTTTTCTGCCTCCGCAGTAATCTGATTCTGTGTGATGCCCCCTTGACCGAGTTTTACAGCGACTTTCTCTTTGTAAAGAGTGTTGAACTCTTTTCCATACAATTCCACCAACAACAAATGAAAGGTGTTGGTCCCCATGTCTATCACCGCTGCCTTCTTGGGATGTGTCATTGTCCTTTTTTTGGATGGGCGAATATAGAAAGTTTTTTAAAAGTTCTATTTTAAGTTTTATGCATTAGACAAAACGCAGGGTAGTAGCAGGTTGAAGGAGTCTTGAAA
Source organism: Cytophagales bacterium (assembly GCA_005788235.1). Classification (GTDB taxonomy): domain Bacteria; phylum Bacteroidota; class Bacteroidia; order Cytophagales; family Cyclobacteriaceae; genus Algoriphagus. The sequence continues at coordinate 4,842 of SXYU01000084.1, read as the reverse complement.
TTCGATTTGCTGAGCAAAGGCTTTTTCTATTCGCGCCAGCGTTTATATTTGATCTTAGAAATACTCCCCGATATGACAGATCCAAAAAACCCAAATTACAGCCCCTCAGGCCATCAGGAGAAAAAAGCACTATTAGCCAAAAAAAATGCAGAAGCTGAGCTAGGTGGAGGGCTGGCACGAATTGAAGGGCAGCACCAAAAAGGGAAGCTTACTGCCAGAGAGCGAATCGCATTGCTTTTGGACGAGGGCACCTTTGAAGAGATCGACAAGTTTGTGATGCACCGAGCCAAAGACTTTGGCTTAGACAAAGAGCATTACTTGGGTGATGGTGTAGTGACGGGTTATGGGGAAATAAATGGACGCTTGGTCTATGTCTATTCCCAGGATTTCACGGTCTTTGGCGGATCTCTTTCAGAAACGCATGCTGAGAAGATCTGCAAGGTGATGGACTTGGCACTAAAAAATGGTGCCCCAATTATTGGAATGAATGATTCAGGTGGGGCTCGAATACAAGAAGGAGTCAATTCCCTTGGAGGCTATGCCGATATTTTTTACCGCAACACCCTCGCTTCTGGAGTGGTGCCTCAGATATCTGCCATCATGGGTCCATGTGCTGGAGGGGCAGTCTACTCTCCAGCCATCACAGATTTTATTTTGATGGTAGAAAACACCTCCTACATGTTTGTGACTGGGCCCAATGTGGTCAAGACTGTCACCCAGGAAACGGTCACTGCCGAGGAGCTGGGCGGAGCTTCTACCCACAGCACCAAATCTGGGGTCACCCATTTTGCCTGCACCAATGAGATGGAAGCGCTCAAGCGAATCAAGTCCTTGCTGAGTTACCTCCCTCAAAATTGTGAAGATCGAGCGCCTAGTTATCCCTACGAGCTAAAGAAAGACGAGACGAGATCTATCCTAGACACCTTGATTCCAGAAAACCCAACCCATCCCTATGACATGCGTGAGGTGATTGGCGACATCGTGGATGAAGGATCATTTTTAGAAGTGCATGAAAGCTATGCAGACAATATTGTTGTTGGCTTTGCGCGAATTGCCGGAAGGAGTATCGGGATTGTAGGCAACCAGCCCCAATCCATGGCAGGGGTATTGGACAATCACGCCTCAGTGAAGGCAGCGCGGTTTGTTCGCTTTTGCGACAGCTTCAATGTGCCCTTGCTTGTGCTGGTAGATGTGCCTGGATTTTTGCCAGGTACCGACCAGGAGTGGAACGGCATCATCACCAATGGGGCCAAGTTGCTCTACGCTTTTTCAGAGGCTACAGTACCTCGCATCACGGTGATCACCCGCAAAGCCTATGGAGGTGCTTACGATGTGATGAACTCCAAGCATATTGGGGCAGACCTCAACTATGCCTGGCCTACTGCCGAAATCGCGGTGATGGGTGCCAAAGGGGCTTCCGAAATTATCTTCAAAAAAGAAATTGCCGAAGCAGAAAATCCCGAAGCTAAGCTTCAGGAAAAAGTAGAGGAGTATACGTCCAAGTTTGCCAATCCCTACCGTGCAGCGCACCGAGGCTACATTGACGAGGTGATTCTCCCTTCTGACACGCGCACTAAGTTGATCAAAGCATTTAAGATGCTGGAAAACAAAGTGGATAAGTTGCCAAGGAAAAAGCATGGCAATATTCCTTTATAAGTAAGCGAATGAAGGAGATTAATTCCTTCATTTTCGTAATTTTCAATTTTCTAGAATAACCAAGCACCGATGCTTCTTGAGCTAGGTGAAGCCATCCCCTAACCTATGAATGAGAATCAATTTCTAACCAACTACCTCAACAATGCCTCGCCCACAGGGCATGAGGCTTCTGGACAACAAATCTGGCTGGATTACATCAAGCCTTATGTCGACAGCTACTTTACCGACTCCTACGGTACGGCAGTGGCAGTGATCGAGCCCGATGCGCCGTATCGGGTGGTGATTGAGGCGCATGCCGACGAGATCAGCTGGTTTGTCAACTACATCAAAGACGATGGGTACATCTACGTTCGCCGAAATGGGGGCTCAGATCACATGATTGCTCCTTCCATGCGGGTCAATATCCACACCGACAAGGGAATGGTACCTGGAGTCTTCGGTTGGCCAGCCATCCACGTGCGGAAAGAAGGAAAAGAAGATGCGCCTACCCTGGACAATATCTTTATTGATGTAGGGGCACAGTCCAAATCGGAGGTGGAGCAACTGGGAATCCATGTGGGTTGCGTCATCACCTTTAAGGATGAGCTGACCGAATTAAATGGAAAGTATTGGTCTGGAAGAGCACTAGACAATAGGATTGGAGGATACATGATCGCACAGGTGGCTCGCAAAATCAAAGAATCTGGCAAAAAACTTCCCTTTGGCTTATACATTGTGAATGCAGTGCAAGAGGAAATTGGCCTTCGCGGCGCGGAGATGATTGCGCAGCGGATCAAGCCCAATGTAGCCATCATCACAGATGTATGTCATGACACCACCGCACCGCTTTACAGCAAAATCAGCAGCGGTGATCAGGCTGCTGGCAAGGGCCCTGTACTTACCTATGGTGCTTCGGTACACAAAAAATTGCTGGACCTTATCATCGCCGCTGCGCGAAAACACGAGATTCCATTTCAGCGGGCAGCAGCTTCGCGAACTACTGGCACGGATACTGATGCTTTTGCCTATTCCAATGGAGGGGTACCTTCTGCACTGATTTCGCTTCCCTTGAAGTACATGCATACCACGGTAGAAACTGCGAGCAAAAGCGATATTGAGCAGGTCATCGAACTGATGTATGCGTTTTTGGTGGATTTTGATCCCAGTTTTGACTTCAGATATGTTTCTTAACAGAAAGGACCTTTTTCAAGGTTTTCAGTTTACCGAATTAAAATTCTCATATAGAAAAGTTTTGCTAGAGGATTTTTTACACTTCTAAAATTTTGCGGTAGGTCTTTCGAGGACTTAAAAAATGTAGCTACATTTCTTTTTCTAACGCCAGCTTAGTTAGCGGAAGAGAGGACTTATTTGAAAACAGAAAAAGAATTAATTCATGAAAAAAGTGATTTTATTGGGATTGGCAGCAGTAGGGATGCTTTTTTCCTGCAGCCCAAAGTCTGGTGGAGATGCGGCCGGTGCAGGGGATTCGCTCATGGTGGCAAGTCTCGACAATGTTTTGAGCCCAGCGGAGCAGTCTGAGGGATGGATGTTGCTCTTTGACGGCAAAAGTATGCAGGGTTGGAGAGCCTTCAATGGGGATACCACTCCAGCCAACTGGGTCATTGAAGAGGGTGCGATGAAAGGATTGGGTGCGACAGGAGGAGCTGATTTTGGGGGAGATGTGGTGTATGGGGCACAAGAATTTGAAGAATTTGAGTTGAAATTTTCTTGGAAAATCTCCTCTGGGGGTAATTCAGGCGTTTTCTACCATGTGGTGGAGGGGCCAGCCTACAAGGCACCCTATTATACAGGACCAGAATACCAAGTGATCGATCAGTTGGGCTTTGCACAGCCGCTTGAAAAGTGGCAATCACTTGCTGGAGATTATGCAATGTATGAGCCGGACTACGAAGGAGTGGTAAAGCCTGCTGGGGAGTGGAATGAATCCAAGATTGTTTTTTCTGAGGCTGGTGCCAGTTATTGGTTGAATGGAAAGCAGACAGTGGCTTTTGTGCCTTATTCTGAGGACTGGAAAGCGAAGCGGAATTCAGGCAAGTGGAATGATTTTCCCGATTACAAAATTGCCCGCAAAGGGCTGGTTGCATTGCAGGATCATGGGGATCCTGTATGGTTTAAAAACATAAAAATCCGACCCTTATGAAAAAAATATTTTTAATAGCGCTTTTGGCAGTTACCGTGCAAGTTGCTTTTGCACAGAAGAAAGAGAAGTTATATAACGGCAAAGACCTTAGCGGATGGAAGGTGTATGGCACCGAAAAGTGGTATGTAGACAACAACGGCTTGCTGGTATCAGAGAGTGGTCCTGACAAGGGCTATGGTTACTTGGGTACTACGGCAGATTACGGTGATTTTGAGGTGGAGTTGGAGTTCAAGCAAGAGGCAAATGGAAACTCTGGAGTGTTTATCCGATCTACGGTGGATGGTACCAAAGTTTCTGGCTGGCAGGTTGAGGTAGCTCCTCCGGGCAATAATACTGGCGGTATTTATGAATCTTATGGAAGGGGATGGTTGATCAAGCCAGATCCAGAAAAGGACAAGGCCTTAAAATTTGGAGAATGGAACAAAATGAAGATAGTGGTTCAGGGTGATCGAGTGATCTCCTATGTGAATGGGGTAGAGATGGTCAATTATGCCGATGAGAAGATTGGTGCAGGGAAAGGTGGTGTTTTGCTTCAAATCCACGATGGAGGAGGAATAAAAGTCTATTGGAGAAATATAGTTTTGAAAAAATTATAGTTTACCAAATTTTAAATAAGTTGATGCCCTGTAAATTCTAGTTTACAGGGCATTTTTTCTGTAAAATTTTCTTGTTCAGGCTCAAGCACTTGTGTAATTACGGGGTAGAATCTTGATTTATTCTTGTCAATTGGATTCTTTTTACGATCTTTGCACTCCCAAAAGGGGATAAAGATTAGCTGTGGGGTAGTTTTAGCTGAGGAGTTTAGGGATTGGTAGTAGTGAGATTTATCAAATTTATTTTCTTGAATTAGTTGTGGTGAAGGTGAGATTGATTACTTTTGCACCCCTGTTCGTAAGGAATGGGTGGAAATTTTAATGTTTTTAGGGGTTTAAGCTCTAAAAATGTGCGTGTTCCAAGAAAGTTTGGAAGCAAGTTCTTTGAAGTGATGTAAGGCAAAAAAGATTAACCTGAGGATGGGGTGGTGCATGAGTATGATTTACTTATGT
>SXYU01000083.1 GCA_005788235.1 Cytophagales bacterium | reverse complement strand
TCAGTGCCAAAGCAGGAGTCCCCAACATGTTCGGCTTGATCGGAGCAGAAGCCAATAGCATTGCTCCAGGCAAGCGTATGCTGAGTTCCATGACCCCCACTATCGTGGAAAAAGAGGGAAAACTAGCCATGGTTGTGGGTACACCAGGAGGATCCACCATTATCACTTCCGTACTACAGACGATTCTCAACGTGTATGAATTTGACAAGGGGATGCAAGAAGCGGTCAATGCCCCTCGTTTTCATCACCAATGGTTGCCTGACTTGGTCAACTTTGAACCCAAAGCCTTTGGAGCGGCTTTAGTGGAGCAACTCAAATCCAAAGGCTATTTAATCAACGAAGGAAATAGCCCCATCATTGGAAAAGTAGATGCAATCCGCATTTTACCCAACGGCAAGCTTGAAGGCGGTGCTGATCCTAGAGGGGATGATAAGGCAGTGGGATTTTAATTTAAAAGATTAGCTGCATTAGCATTTAACCATGACCTTACTTTCCTGAGCCGTTGGTAAAAAATCCATTAAAAACCCTCAGAAATAGTCTAAATTGAATAGGTATTCCTCAAACAATAAACCTATGAAAAATCGTCGCGAATTTCTTCAAAAATCAGTTCTTGGAATTGCAGGAGTGCTCACAGCCCCTACTTGGCTACAAGGAGCACCTGCCTTAATCAAATCACTTGGCAAGCCCAACTCAGTAATAAATGGGGTTAAGATTGGCTGCATCACTTATTCTTATCGCTCCATGGTAGATCAAAGTCCGGAAGCCACCCTCAAATACGTGCTAGACTCAGGTATTTCATCCATTGAATTGATGGGAGATCCTGCGGAGAGTTTTGCTGGTATGCCTACTCCCACCTTCAACCGTTCACGGATTTTCCAACTGGGAGGGAAACAACGTCGCGGAGAAGCCCTCACGGAAGATGAAAAAAAGGAACTTGCTGACCTCCAAGCCCAAAGCACTGCCTTCAACAAAACAGTTATCGATTGGCGCACCAATGTAGGCATGAAGAAGTTTGAACAAATGGGCAAAATGTACAAGGATGCGGGTGTGAGCATTTATGCGTTCAAGCCCAATGCCTTTGGAACAAACAACTCTGATCTAGAAGTGGTCTATGGCATGCGAGCAGCAAAAGCCCTCGGCGCAAGCCATGTAACTCTAGAGCATCCATCAAATGATGAGCAGACCATGCGATTGGGGAAATTGGGAGAAAAAGAGCGAATAGCCGTAGGCTATCACGGGCACGAACAAGAAACCTTTACTTTTTGGGATACTGCACTAACGCAAAGCACTGCCAATGGGTTAAATCTTGATGCTGGGCACTACATCGCTGCTGGACATGCGGATTTGATTCCACTTATAGAAAAACAACATTCCAGAATCTTGAGCATGCATACCAAGGATCGTAAAACTCCCGCCAATGGCAAAGCAAATGTGGCCTGGGGAACTGGCGATACTCCAATTGGGGAGATGTTGCAATTGATGAAGAAAAAGAAATATGCTTTCCCAGCCACTATCGAACAGGAATACCAAATACCTACCGGATCAAATGCAGTTACAGAGGTTCAGCGCTGCTTGGAGTTCTGCAGAGAAGCTTTGAAATAAAAAAGGGGTTTATCCCTTTTTTTTATGAGAATTAATGCCCCTCTGGCATCTTTTCTCCCGCATGAACTGCGAAAGGGAGCCGATTAGATTTGGGAGGAATTGGGCAGGTCGCAAACTCCGTGTAAGCACAAGGAGGATTGTAGGCAAAATTAAAATCAAGAGCAGTCATTCCTTTACCATCGGGGGGATTTACGTACAGGTAGCGACCTGTCGGATAGGTTTCCAAGGCAGACGTATCGTCGGAAAAAATGACAAAAAGCTTCCCTAACTCATCCAAGACCAGTAGTTCAAATTTTTGTCCTTCACGATCAAACTGAAGCACGCCAACCACCTTCCAGGTAATGAGTTGACCCAAAACATTGGTGATTTCAATCGTTTGATTGAATTTAGGTTCCAACTTTGCAGTAAACCGGTACGCTGAATCGTAGTTAAAAGTGGGTGTAGGAGTGAAACTTTTAAGGTTTGGATGATTTTGATCACGCAGACGAAGTGCGTACTTTCCCCCACGCTGAATAATACTCCACTTCCAATTCTTGTAGTAAACCCCTCCGGAGCCATAAGGAATAGGATACACCAACATCCGCTTGGATTGTGGGGAGTCAGATTTTTTTTGAAGGGCAAATTTCATAGGTTCAAACCAAACCGAGTCTTGTCCAAAATCAAACTTACCAAGCGTAACTGATCCTGACCTCTTCGCAAAGCCAAGTGAACTTTCATGCGCCTCCTCTAAATACGGGGAATCTGCCTCCATCCAAATCAAGCCCACTAGATTGAGCCATCCATCTTCTCCAGTCAACTCAGCTATTCGCTTGGTTTTCCATTGTTCAAACTCCCCTTCTTGAGCAATCGAAACGCTCACAAAAGCAAGTAAAGTCAGTATAAGTAGGGAATACTTCATTGCCTTTTCAAATTTTCGAAATACACTTAAT
>SXYU01000082.1 GCA_005788235.1 Cytophagales bacterium | reverse complement strand
GCCATCGTTCACCCACCTGCCTTTGGCATGAAGCTGGCCTCTTTTGATCCCTCTTCGGTGACCTCGCTACCTGGAATCCAAGACGCTTTTGCCATTCAGCTTTTCAAAGAGGATTACGTTCGTAATTTCTTTGATACAGCTACTTTCCCAGAACTGGTGGCCATTGTAGGCAACTCTACCTGGGAGGTCTTGCAAGCAAAAAAATCGCTGAAGGCTACCTGGGAAAAAGCTCCAGAATCTAGGTTTACACTAGCCGGGTTTGGCGGAGATCCCTCCCAGGTCAAAGTGCCGTCAGGTCTAGAAAGTACGGAAATCCATCAGGCCAAAATGGTCGAATACAACAACAAACCGGGGAACATTCTTCGTAAAGATGGAGATCCCGAAGGTGCATTTAAGAAGGCTGCCAAAATCATTGAAAAGACCTACACAGCTCCTTTCCTGGCGCACAATACCATGGAGCCAGTCAACTGCTTTGCACACGTAACGGCCGATAAAGCAGAAATCTATGGGCCCACCCAAGCTCCAGAGTTTATTGTGGGTACAATTGCAGCTGCACTTGGTCTTCCCAAAGAAAAAATAAGCATCAAACTGGCCCGCATGGGTGGAGGATTTGGCCTGAGAGCGTATAGTTACCACATGGTCGAGGCAGCTTTGATTTCCCAAAAGGCGGGCGTTCCCATCAAAATGGTCTACTCTCGCGAGGATGACATGACCTATGGAATCTACCGTCCAAGCTACTCGGCTACCTACCGCGCAGCTTTGGATGCCAACAACCAGCTAATCGCGCTTCATGTGAAAGCTGGTGGCGTCCCTGAAACACCGATTCATGCCAACCGCTTTCCCGCTGGAGCCATCGACAACTACCTTGCGGAAGGATGGGAAATTGAATCCAATATCACCATTGGTGCCTTCCGCGCTCCTCGATCCAACTTTATTGCAGCAGCGGAACAAAGCTTTTTGGATGAACTAGCCGAAGCAATGGGTAAAGATCCCATCGACTTCCGATTGGAACTACTCAAGCGAGCCGAAACCAAGCCTGTGGGTGAAAACAACGATTACGATGCCAAGCGCTATGCTGGGGTATTGGAATTGGTTCGAGAAAAATCCAAGTGGGCTACTCCAGCAGCAGGCCTGCATCGAGGGGTGTCTGCCTATTTCTGCCACAATTCCTATGTTGCAGAAGTGGTGGAAACCAAAATTGTGGACACCAAGCCTGTAGTTGAAAAAGTAGTGGCTGCTGTGGATTGCGGAATCGTAGTTAATAAGGATGCAGCCATCAATATGGGGGAAGGTGCCATCGTAGACGGAATTGGCAATGCATTCTTTGGAGAATTGACCTTCAAGGATGGAGTACCCAATAAAAATAACTTCCATACCTACCGCATGATTCGCCAACAAGAGGCACCAAAGGCGATTGAGGTACACTTTGTGGACAGCAAGGAAGATCCTACTGGTTTGGGTGAGCCTTTCTTCCCGCCTGTATTTGCTGCACTAGCCAATTCCCTCTACAAAGCCACAGGAAAACGATACTACCAGCAGCCCTTTGCCCCTCAGTTGGAAATGGAAAACCTGAAGATGTAAAAAAATAAACACATCTAAAATGTATTAGTTAAAAGCTACTTCTTTCCAAGGGGTAGCTTTTTTTATTTGCGAGGACCATCCTATTTAGTATTCAACCAAAAAAACAGCCCAAGAGATTCTTGGGCTGGGGTAGCGTTGGTTTGGTATTCAAAAAGGGTACTATTTTTTGAGGGTGCCGAAGGTAATTTTAACTGCGGCACCCATGACTGCTGGGTTTTGGCCTGTTCCAGAAATATCCTGCAAGGGATAGGAATAGAAGGGCATTAGCAGGTAATTGGATTTCTTGGTTTCGTATACGCGAACATTTACGCCTAGGTTGGCCAAGGCAAAAGGAAAAAACCGAGTACTGGGTCCAGCCAAGGGAGAGGTCTCCACTACCTGTACACTCTTTTGTGTGCTTAGGGTGTTGGAAGATGCATCCGCTGGAGCCGCTACTTGCCGCGTAAAAATCAGCTCCTGTTCCGTGGCCTGATTGAAGGTCAAGAGGTTGGAGAAACCAGCCTGAAGCGAAATAGACTTAGAAGGCGTCACGGAATATCGGACGTACAGGGGTAAATCTACCTGAACCTGCTGCAGCTGGGTAGTCTCTTGAATAGGGGAATTGACACCTGCAAGTTTAAAGGAGGCTTGTCCTTTCGAATCCTGACTTAGGTAGTTGACCCCAAGCCCTGAACCTATACGTAGCTTACCCGCTAGAGGCATATCGACCTGAAGCCCAAGCCCTATCTGTGATCCTGAAGTTACCTGATTGGATGCATTGCTATTTCCAAATCCAGGTCCAAGGCCTACAGCAAAGGCAAGCGGCTCTTTTTGTTGCGCAAGCAGTTCTGCTGCTTCGGAAGCAACAATATCCGAGTAATTTGGCACAGTGGTAGTAGTTGGGGCTAAACGTTTCTCTTCCTGAAAGCTAGCCTCAAGGCTGGCAATTGGTGGAGATTCTTGAGTTGTAGCTGCAAGCTCCTTAGCCTCCTGGGAGAGTGTCTCTCCTATCTTTTCGGAAGAAGTTTCTGTCGCGGAAACGAGGGCTTTTTGTGCTCCCAGATTACTTTCCAGCAAAGGAGGGGGTACTTGAGCAGTTTGTAAAGAATTTGTACCGCTACCCTTACTTTTCTCAGAATTTTGCTCGGATAAGGTCTTTGGACCTACTTCACTATCCCTTGATTCGGGTTTGACTTGACTTTGCTCAGGCAGGGAAGGTACTACTTCTTGGAGGAATGGAGTTTGGACGGCTACAAGCTGCTTTTCATTTTCACCAGTCCACTGCAGCCCAAGGAACAGCATCAAGGCGATTGATGCAGCGATACCTCCTGACCACCACCAAAAGGGTGGGATGCCACGTTTTTGATTTCGACGGGCTTCAAAGGCCTCCCAGGCTCCCGGAACATAGGATAGCGGGGCCTCATCCTGCTTTTTGCGCAGCAGCTCCCCTAGTCGGGTACTCCAGTTATCTTCCTGCATAGACGGTATGGTAAAGGTGTATCAGTTGGCGCAGCTTGTGCTTGGCTCGAGTCAGGTACACGCGTGAGGAACTTTCAGTAATTGCTAATTTTTCGGCTATTTCTTTGTGGCTGTAGCCCTCCACTTCGTAGAGTGTAAATATCAAATGTTGGTCTTCCGGGAGCTGGTGAAGCAACTTCAAGATTTCTTCGTAACTCAGTTGGCTGAGCGCATCCTCATTGACTTGCAAAAGACTGTGTCCTTCCACCTCCTCATGAAAACGGAATTTTCGATTTTTTCGGTAGTAGTCAATGGCCGTATTCACTGCAATCCTGCGAAGCCAAGGTTTCAATAAAGCATCCTCCTGGAGTTTTCCAACGGTGTCAAAAAACTTAAGAAAGGTATCCTGTGTAATCTCCTGAGCCAAGTCTTTACTTTTGACATAGGTCCTTCCTATGCCCATAACAAAGCCGTAGTATTTTTTGAAAAAATACTCTTCGTGCATCTTTGATCGACGTTTGCACCCATCGATAAGTTCAAGATCTGTCAGATTCAATAAGGTAGGCTAAGGTTCAGACACTTTCTGATGTACGGGATTTAAGGTTTGCTAGTTGTGAAACGGAGGAGCTCCCCAAAACGCTACAGGCGTAGAAAAAAATTAATTCGGATCCACATCCACAATCCAGCGGACCGATCGAAATTCTGGGAAGGCTTGCAGATCTTCTAAAATTTTTGACAAGCGCTCCTTAAATACAGATTGGGTTTCACCTTGTCGGTCCAACTTGATCAAAGACTCCAATTGGTATAAGTTTTTAATTCGGGCAATATTTCCCTTTTCGGGACCCAGCACTATTTTTTTGAGGGGTAGATTTGCCATTTCCCGGTGCAGTGCATGGGCCGCCTTCTCTGCCGTCCCATAGACCGTATGTCGCGTAGTGATCTTTACTAGCTTGACAAAGGGTGGATAGTAGAAAGCCTTTCGGTCTTTCAACTCTTGCTCGTAAAAATCCGCATAATCCCCTTGGATTACGTTTTTGTAGAGTTCGGTGGCTGGATTACGCGTTTGGATCACCACATGGCCTTGTGCCGCTCTCCGGCCTGCCCTACCTGCCACTTGGGTTATCTGCTGGAAGGCCCGCTCTCCCGATCGAAAATCAGGGAAATTCAAAATTCGGTCCCCATCCCAGATGCCCACTACCGTCACTCGTCCAAAATCCAGGCCTTTGGTGATCATTTGGGTACCGACGAGAATATCAATTTGGCCTGCGGCAAACTCATCCAAGACGCGTTGGTACCCGTACTTGGATCGGGTGGTATCCAAATCCATTCTACCCATGCGTGCTTCAGGAAAAAGCAGCGCCAAAGACTCTTCGATTCGCTCGGTGCCCATGCCCTGTGTACTGAGTTGCGTACTGCCACAAGCAGGACAACTCGATGGAATTTTTTCTTTGTAGCCACAGTAGTGGCAGCGGAGTTCGGATGAATACTGGTGGTAGGTCAAACTCACGTCGCACTGCACACATTGTCCCGTCCAGCCACAATCCTCACACTGCATGAATGGAGCATAACCTCGGCGATTTTGAAAAATAAGTACCTGCTCTTGATTTTCGAGTGCCCGCTGAATCTGCTCGCGAAGCAACCTTGTGGTATCCAGTTTGAGTAAGTTTTTCTTTCGGTCGACCCCCAGGTCCGCTAGGTGGTATTCAGGTAAAGTGGCCTTCCCAAAGCGTTCCGAGAGCTGCACCAATCCATACTTGCCCTGCCTGGCATTGAAAAAGGATTCAAAAGAAGGTGTTGCGGATCCCAAAAGCGTACGCGCTTGGTGTACATAAGCCAGCATAATCGCCGCATCACGGGCATGGTAGCGAGGTGCAGGATCAAACTGCTTGTAGCTGGGTTCGTGCTCCTCATCCACAATCACCAATCCAAGGCTATCAAAAGGTAAAAACAGGGAGGAACGCACGCCGATCACAAAGGAAAAACGGCCATTCAATACCCCATTCCATACCTCCACACGCTCGTTGTCCGAGTACTTGGAATGGTACACACCCATGCTGGACCCGAATACCTGCTTCAACCTCCCCACCAGCTGCGTGGTGAGCGCAATCTCTGGAAGCAATAGCAGCACTTGAGAGCCACTACCTAGCGCCTCTTGAATTAATTTGATGTAGATCTCCGTTTTACCGGCACCCGTGATGCCCTGAAGGAGGACGGTTTGCTTTGTTTCAAAGTGACCTTTGATTTGATCCATGGCTAGCTGTTGGGCTTCCGATAGAGCTGAAGCTTCTCGCTCGGCAGCTTCCTCGGGGATACGGTCCACAAGTTGGGTGTAGGATTCCAGCACCCCGTTTTTGATCAGGGTCTTCAGGGAACTTTCGGAATCTCCTTCTTCCAACAAACTGGCCTTAGGCAGGCCTTTGACATTTAACTCGGGGCGCTGATGGACGGGCAGGTCTCGCAAAAATTTGAGCAAAATTGCTTCCTGTTTGGGCTTGGATTGCAAATCTTCAAAAAGGGTCTCCAAGGCTGAATTACTTAAATAATCAGGATGAAGCCGCAGCCTCGTCTCTACCTTGGGGCTGTATTTTTCTTGAACCTTTTCAAAAATCAAGATTGCCTCTTTGGCTACCAAACTCTTGAGGATGGGATGGATGGCTTTCACGCCAAGGAGTTGCTCGCAGTCCTCGTAGCTCAATTCCTCTTTGGTTGCCAAGGCTTCAACTATTTTTGCCTCACGCACATCCATTGGATAGGGTGAATTCTCTAGATCAAATTCGGGATGAAGTTGGATTTTACTTTCGGAAGATAGCCGCATGCCCGAAGGAAGGGCTGCACCCAT
>SXYU01000081.1 GCA_005788235.1 Cytophagales bacterium | reverse complement strand
CTATTTTCCGGCAGTAGCCGAAGCCTATTTCCAGCAGATTCCCCTACTCGTGCTTACCGCCGACCGACCTCCGGAATGGGTGGACCAATGGGATGGGCAGACGATCTTTCAAGAGGAAGTCTATGGAAAGCATGTGAAAAAAAGTTTCCGCTTTCCAGATACATTTGCTCACCCAGATCAGGTGCGGCATGCTCACCGAATTAGCAACGAAGCCATCCTACTCAGCCGGCAGTTTCCGGCTGGACCCGTACACCTCAACATTCCTTTGCGGGAACCTTTTTATCCTGAGGAGGGAGAAACCCTTCAATTTCCCAAGCACCCTCCTGTAGTAACCCTGGAATCTTCAGAGGTTCGACTAAGCGGTGGGGCACTGGAAAAGTTGAAATCAGAATTGGCTAATTTCCGGCGCATCTTGCTTGTTCCTGGACAGCAAGAGCCGAATCCTTCCTTGCTTGCAATCATCGAACGCGTGGCGCAAAATCAACAGGTCGTCGTCGTGGCGGATAGCCTTTCCAACCTGCAAGGGAAAGGCACCATGACTTTGCATGACCATTGGTTGGGACGGGAAGAACTTCACGGAAAGCTAGCGCCCGACTTGGTGATCAGTTTTGGCAAATCCATAATTTCCAAGTCCCTCAAGCTATTCCTTCGCAAGCAAGACATCTCCCATTGGCACATCCAGCCCGATGGACAGGCGAAGGATACATACGCAGGGCTTACGCGGATCATGAAATCCGAGCCCTTGGCCTTTTTGACTTGGCTAGCCATGCATCTTCCTACTTTGGAATCCGATTATGCGCAGCGCTGGCAGCTGCTGGAAGAGAAGGTTGCGGCTATGCTTCCCAAAGCCTTAAAGGAAGTGGAATTTGGAGAATATCCAGCTGTGAAACAGGTCTTGGATGCCTTGCCTGCAAATGGACAATTGCATGTAGCCAATTCCATGGCGATCCGGTACGTGAATTTTTTGGGGAGACGAACACAAGAAGTTTACTGCAATCGTGGCACTTCAGGCATCGATGGAAGCAACAGTACAGCGGTGGGTGCAAGTTTGATTTCACAGGAGCCAATAACCCTACTCACTGGAGACATGGCCTTTTTCTACGATCGAAATTCCTTTTGGCATAATTACCCCATGCCAAACTTGCGAGTGATTGTGCTCAACAACCATGCTGGCGGGATATTCCGATTGATCGATGGTCCGGCTAGGCAACCCGAGTTGGAAGAGTTTTTTGAGACCAGACAAGCCTTGAGCGCTAGTTCACTCGCTTTAGAATATGGGTTTGACTATGCATCAGTCACAACTTCGGAGCAACTGGAATCTGCCCTTTTGAAGTTTTATGAACCTAGCCTTCAGCCAAAAATCATTGAAGTAACTAGCAGTAGTCCTAAGAATGCCGACATCTTAAAACAACTAAAAGGAAGCATTTCTGCTTCCTTCCTTAACTAGAGGGGTTGACTTAAGTTCCTATTTTTTCTGAAAGACACGAATGTAGTCCACCTTCATTTCCTGAGGGAAAATCGTAGTTCCATCGGGGATACCGGGCCAAGTACCGCCCACTGCGACATTTAAAATGAAGAAGAAGGGCTTCTGAAATTCATTCAATTCCACTGGCCGAATGTCAATGACATGGTATTGGACATTATTTAATAGCCAAACAATCTTGTCGGCATCCCAAATGATCGAAAAAACATGGTACTCGTCATTGAATATTCCAAAGGGTAGGCTGGTTTTTCCTCCGTAATTAGCATTGCTGCCGGCGTTGTCCCAATGCACGGTTCCGTGAATAGTACCATCTCTATTTTCCGCACTTCCACCAACCAATTCCATGATGTCAATTTCTCCGCATTTGGGCCAACCGACCTCAGAGATGTTTTCACCCAACATCCACAATGCAGGCCATATCCCTTGTCCTTTGGGAAGTTTGGCTCGGATGTCAACTCTTCCGTAGGTAAAAAATCGTTTTCCTTTGGTAATTAATCTGGAAGAAGTGTAATTCTTTGTACCAGCACTTTCCCTTTTAGCGGTGATGATCAGGTTACCGTCTTGTAGGCTTGTGTTTTCCTTCTTGTAAAACTCCAATTCCTGATTACCCCATCCGCAAAGAGCGGGACATCCATCCCCGAGTTCGAAAGTCCAATCCGAAGAAAGCGTAGCATCCGAAAACTCATCGGACCAAACCTTATTGTATCCATCGTAGCTGTCGGGACTTGTATAGCCTGCATTTGGGCCCAGTCCCAGCAAGGTAGCATTCATAGTAATGGTCTGAGAAGCTACCACGAAATCAGTTTCTGTCGCATGGGCCTGCACATTTAATTGAAAGTTACCTCTTTCAGTATAGGTCTTGGAGGCAGTATTGCCATCTACTCGCTTGGCAATCTCCCCTGGAGTACCAAAATTAACCTTGAAAAAAGCTGCATTATCCGCTTTAAAGTTTGCCTTGACCACCCCGTTGGCGAGGTATTCCACGCTCACCACTAGGTTGTCTGGCAATTTGACCTGAGGCTCAGCCTCACCTTCCGAACAGGAATAAAAGAAAGCGGTACCAAAAAGTAAGGTGACGAGAGTAAGAAATTTATGCATAGGTTTTTTTTTGCCCGAAATATAAACGGAATATGGATTATCCGCAATGATGCTCCTGGTTCAAATTGAGAGTTGACCAAGCGGATAATCGCTAACAGACCACGGTCTACAGGCAGACCACGGTCAACGGTCCACAGCTCACCTTATTGAACCTCAAACCTTTTTTTCTCTGGTTTGTGGTGAAAAAGCGGATAATTAGGAAAAATAAGGTTTCGCTAAATGAAACTCGATGTTTGATTCAAACTTTTTTACAAGAAAGTAAGCCCTACTCGTCTATTCAGACCTTCTTCAAAAAATTGAATCAGTTTTGAAATTTAAGAGGGCCGGCTGTGGACCGTGGTCTGTCAACTGTTGACAAAGTTAACTTAACCCCAACACCCTCCCCAAAACCGGATTTCGATTGGTTGTCTTCCAAATCATGCTCAGTTCGGTAAATGCAGCAGTGGCTGGAATCACCATGCCACGCACGGGTACCGCATAGCCCACTAGGAGTGAGCTGGGCACGATGGCTACTCCCATCCCATTGGCCACTAGGCGAAATATCGTCAGCGCATGAACCGATTTGTGCTTGATTTTTGGGTGAAAGCCTGCTGCGCTGCAGATTCCTAAAATTTGCTCGTAGTACTGATTGGAATAGTCCGAAGAAAATAAAATAAAGGGCGCATCGGCAAACTGTTCCAAGGAGTGAAAATCTGCTGGTTGCAGCGGATGAGCCTGGGGTACCACCAGCGAAAAAGTATCGCGGTGCGCCACCTTGCGTTCGAGCCCTTCGGGCAGGGAGGCCACCCGCACAAATCCCAGATCCAACTTGTCCTTTTGGATTCGATCAATTTGTTCCTGGTTGCTCAATTCCTCCAAGCTTGTGGTAATAGCTGGATAGCGGGTGTTGAGTTGGTTAAGTAAATCAGGAAGCACCTGGTTGGCGGCGGAACCTAAAAACCCAATGCGCAGCTCGCCTTCCCGACCTTCGGCAATCTCCTTGACTTGCTGCCCCGTAATCTTGAGGTGATTGAGCACAAAATCTACCTCCTCTTTCAAATAGGTTCCGGCCGCAGTCAGTTTGACCTGCTTTTTATCTCGCTCAAATAGCGGTGCTTGCAATTCCTCTTCCAACTGTTTGATTTGCCGGCTTAGTCCAGGCTGGGAAATAAATAAGCGGTCTGCAGCTTTTCGAAAGTTTAATTCCTCCGCTACCGCCTTGAAGTAAGTCAGGTGTCTCAGTTCCATTGATGCTTTACAGGTATCAGTTACTAACAAATATAGTATTACTAGGCATCAAAAAGAAAAAGTAGATTTGATAAGATTATCCGCAATACTTTGTCGTGACCCAATGCCTGCTAATAACTGCGGATAATCGTTGACAGACCACGGTCTGCAGGCAGTCAACTGTCCACGGTTCACAGCCCAATTAATTGAACTTCAAACCTTATTTCAAGAGGATAATCAGATTATTTTCAAGCGGATGATAAGAAAAAATAAAATCCTTCGGGGTTTTGGAAAACTTAATCAAAATCCTTCGGGGTTTTGGAAAACTAATTCAAAATCCTTCGGGATTTTGGAAATTGATTACCAAAATCCTTCGGGGTTTTGAAAACCCCAAAGGATATGAAAACATTTCGATACGGTGAGGACCAATTGACCGCGTCCATCGCGCTGGGCTTGGCGAGAAAAGAGATTCAGGGAGTCCTTAGCCCTTCCACAATTCAAAAAGTAAGCCAATCGGCTGCTGCTGTAGCTGAAATTGCAGCGGGAGAACGGATTGTGTATGGAATCAATACTGGGTTTGGACCACTCTGCACCAGCAAAATATCGGCAGCAGACACTCAACTGCTACAGGAAAACCTCTTGAAAAGCCATGCCGTGGGGGTGGGTGAACCCGTAGAAAATGAAATTTCTATCCTCATGCTGGTGCTCAAAGGACATGCCTTGGCCCAGGGGTTTTCGGGCATCCGACTCGAGACCTTGGAGCGCATCCTGTGGATGATTGCCGAAGGAATCGTCCCACTTGTTCCCATCCAAGGCTCTGTAGGTGCTTCCGGGGATTTGGCGCCACTCTCCCATCTATTTTTGCCGCTCATTGGGGCGGGTAAGGTGTGCTACCGTGGAGAAGTACTTCCAGCTAGGGGAGTACTTGAAAAATTAGGAAAATTACCCCTGACACTTGGACCCAAGGAAGGGCTAGCCTTGATCAACGGCACCCAGTTTATGGCTGCCCACGGCGTTAAGGTGGTGGAGCGCCTGCATCGATTGCTTAGCCATGCCAACCTCAGCGGAGCCATGATGATTGAGGGCTTGCTGGGATCCATTGCTCCTTTTTCGGATGAGCTGCATCAGCTACGGCCTTATGCGGGCAATCTCCATGTGGCGAAGACCCTCCACCAACTGTTGAAGGACTCGGAAATCGTCGCTTCCCATGCCAACTGTTCCCGTGTGCAGGACCCCTATTCCCTGCGTTGTATGCCGCAGGTGCATGGGGCCAGTTGGAATGCCTACCTGCACCTCAAGCAAACTCTTGAAATTGAGATCAATTCCGTCACGGACAATCCCGTGGTTTTTGATGCCAACCATACCATTTCTGGCGGGCATTTTCATGGACAGCCCATTGCCTTGCCATTGGATTATGCAACTTTGGCTGCCTCTGAAATCGGAAATATTTCCGACCGACGAATTTACCTCTCCATTGAGGGAAGTACGCCTGGGGTACCCAAGTTGCTACTGAAGGAAACCGGATTGAATTCTGGATTGATGATTCCGCAATACACTACTGCCGCCTTGGCCTCAGAAAATAAAGGCTTGTGTTTTCCAGCTTCTGCCGACTCCATCCCCACCTCTTTGGGTCAGGAAGACCATGTAAGCATGGGAAGCATCAGCGCTAGAAAGGCACTCCGAGTGATTGATAATGTGGAAAAAATTCTTGGTATTGAGTTGCTCTATGCCACTCAGGCCATGGACTTCCATGCGCCACTCCGTTCGGGGAAAATCTTGGATGCCGTCTACCGCAGCATTCGTGAAGTAATTCCTCCGCTTGACAAAGACCGGATTTTGTACGAGGATATGGAAACGGCCATTGACTTGGTGAAGAATGGATCCTTACTTGCACTTGTCCATCAGGTGGCTCAGGAAACGGATGCTTCCTACCAAACCGAGTGGACCAGCCTTTTTGACTATTGATGCTTATGAAAAAACTAATCGGTCCCATCCG
>SXYU01000080.1 GCA_005788235.1 Cytophagales bacterium | reverse complement strand
GAAATTCCAAATCCAACAATTGCCAACATGTAAATTAGAAAAATAGCAAGGTCTAGAATCTGCATTTGTAGATGGGAGATTTTGTGAATTGGGCAGCTAGGAAGACAAACTCTTACATTAAGTTATTGCTCCTCTAGCGTTTTAGGAAAGAATAAAAGAGGTACTTGCTTAGTTTTCAAGGCAATTTATTTTTTCAATTAAAAGACTGTCGAACTCGTTCTTTTACCTGCAAAAATTTAGAAGAAAGTATTGATTTTTCCGACGGTAAATGGGGGAAAATTGGGGGTGCAAAGTTGTCTTCGCATAAACCTTCAATAGACATCGCTGCCTTCAATCCCTTGAGGTAACTAGACTGATAGGTTCCGTGTTGATAGAGATTATTGCTTAGGAAAAGAATGGTTTCCTGGAGTTTTTTGACAGTATCGTCTTCTTTTTTTTGGAAAGCTTCATAGAGGGCTACGTAGAGTTTAGGGAAAAGATTGGCCCCTCCAGTTACTCCTCCATCACCTCCTAGTTTTAGAGTTTCTGCTAGGATCTCCTCAGGGCCAACGAAAATTTTAAATTCTGGCTGTTGTTTAAACGCTTCACAAAGCGCCTGGAAATTTTCTATTTTCCCAGAACTGTCCTTGATTCCAATAATATTGGGGTGTTTGGAAAGTTTTAAAACCGTTTCTACCTCAATTCTTATTTTGACATGCGAAGGCATGTCATATAAAAAAAGTGGTAATTCTACTACATCCGCTAATTTTTGATAGTAGTTGATTAACTCTTCCTGTCCAATATTCATGTAAAATGGTGGGGCTGCAACCACCGCTTCAGCTCCAGATCTGTGCGCAGTTGCAGCTAAGTCTACGCTTTCTGTAAATGAACAGTCCGTCACCCCCACTAAAACCGGAACCCTACCTTTTACCTGCTGACAAGTTATCCGAATGAGGTCTTTTTTAACGGCCGAACTCAATCCCGCAAATTCTCCTGTAGTTCCTAGAATAAAAATCCCATGGACACCTCCTTCAATTAAGTATTCAATCAGTCTTTCAGTATGCCCAATATCAAGGGAATAATCAGGCCTTAGGGGGGTAATCATGGGAGGAAAAATTCCTCGAAATGCTTTCGTTTGAGTCATGGGCAGAACGTATTTAAAAAATCAAAGGCGCAAATGAATGTATTTAATCTTTTCTCTATTGTAAGTATAGCTGAGGTGAACCGTACTATCTTTGGATTGAATAATTGCAGGATAGCTAAATTCTCCAGATTCTTCATTCTCTAAAACCAACAGTTCTTCCCAACTAATCCCATCACTCGATCCCAAAAGAACTAGTTTATTTCTTCCTTTTTTCAGCGGGTTTGCAACCAATAGATGGTATCCATTGAAAAGTGTCACCCCATCAATTCCTGAGTTATTATTTTCCAGATTGGTGGCTTCTAATGGTGTCCACGATTTGCCCTCATCTGAAGACCAAGCCTGTGCTACAACTCCTTCCTGCGTGCGGCAAAGTAATTGGATCTTTCCATCTGAATGAAAAAGAACAGTGGGCTGAATGGCTGAGAAGGGTCCTTTTAAGTCTACTTTTTCCCAACTACTAAGGTCTTGATTGGATATTTCAACATGTGAAGTCCAACGATTATTGATCTCAAAACTGCTAGGATGGAGAAGTTTTCCATTCGGTAGTTCGACCGATTTGTTTTTAACTGGACCAAGAAATCCTGGCGGCAGTTGAGTTTCCTTAGACCAAGTTTTCCCATCATCCCCAGAAACCTTGTAATGCCCCCACCATTCTCTAGGATTCGGGCCTTCTTTGTAGAAAAGAACAATTTTTCCATCCTTTTTCCGATGCAAAACTGGGTTCCAAGTAGGGTTTCTGAATACCTTATTTTCTATTCCATCAGCAGCCAATGCTGGGATAGACCACGCTCCATTTTTTCTGTACGAAGTGTAAATGCTTACGTCTGGATGACGCTCATAGGTACCTCCAAACCATGCTGCTAGGATGCCATCTGAAGTTTCCACAAGGGTAGAGGCATGGCATGAAGGAAAGGGGGCAGTTTCATAGATAAAACCTGAATAGAGCACTTTTGGAGCAATTTCTATTGTATCAGAAAAAGAAAAAAAACCCAAAAGGCTTAAAAAAGAAATATAATACAGCATAACTCATTTGGCTTAGAGGTTAAAACTCTTCCTTCAATTTAACAAATACAATAGATTATTTAAATTATTTTTAATGATTATCCAAAACCTTGCCAATGGCTTGGTGGAGTGGTAGCTTCTGGCAATCATCATTCACAGACGGCCGCCTATGGTCTACAACTCTAATTAAAAAAGTAAGATGCGCTCCCAGTCAGTAGAACAAATCCAAACCTAATAGCATACTTTATATATTCAAATTCGACTTCTTTCAATTAACTTAATGCCCAATTTTAAATCGCGAACTGTATTATACTCCAAATTGAATTAACTCCTTTTTTCTATGAAAAAAATAACCCATCCCGTCTTACTACTAGCCTTGGGGGCAACGGTAAGCATGGCTGCTTGGATGCCCAAAACAACGGGATCTCTTTTCACCAACTTAGGTACCGAGTCCGTTCAGTCGGATAGCACCAAAAAAGACTCACTCAAGAGTTACCCAAAATTCAAAGACCTTCCCCTTAAGCCGGAGCGGGAAGTTAATTTCACCACTGCCGAAGGTACTTGGATGAGCTTGGATATCAGTCCAGATGGCAAAACCATTGCCTTTGACTTGATGGGAGACATTTATACCATGCCAATAGAAGGGGGTAAAGCCAGTCCATTCACCACAGGCATGGCCTACGAAACTCACCCAAGGTATTCCCCAGATGGCAACAAACTCTTGTTCACTTCTGACCGTGCAGGAAATGACAACCTTTGGTACATCGACCTAGTCAAAAAAGATACGGTACAAGTGACCAAGGACAAAAACGGGGATGTCCCAGGTGCACATTGGACACCAGACGGTGACTACATCGTGGTGTCTAAAGGTAGAAGGGTGCCCAAATTGTGGATGTATCATGTGGATGGAGGAGGAGGCATACAGCTCAACGATGCGCCAGCAACTATGAAGACTATCGATCCTTTTGTAAGCCCAGATGGCAAAAAAGTATACTTCTCATGGAGAACAGGTTCTTGGAACTACAATGCCCTACTTCCTCAGTACCAAGTAGGCTACTACGATTTTGACAAAGGAAAAATCACCAGCATTACCTCTCGCTACGGTTCCGCCTTCACCCCTACCTTGAGTAAGGATGGAAATTGGATGGTATATGGTACCAGATGGCAGGATAAGACGGGTTTGGTGATCCGCAACCTCAAGACCGGTGATGAAAAATGGTTGGCCTATCCAGTGCAGCGAGACGAGCAAGAGTCCATTGCCCCTCAAGGCGTACTTCCTGCAATGGCTTTTACCCCCGATAGCAAGTTTGTGGTCGCTACCTACGGAGGAAAAATCTGGAAAATGCCCGTAGATGGTACTGCAGCGACAGAGATCCCTTTCCAAGCCGATGTCAATGTAGCCATGGGCCCGCGACTGTATTTCAACTATGCAATCAAAGACAGTACTCACAAGCTTGCCACCCAGATTCGAGATGCCGTACCCTCTCCAGATGGAAAGAAATTAGCCTTTACCGTGCTCAACCGACTTTATGTGATGGATTATCCCAACGGGGCTCCCAAAAGAGTGACCAAAAATGAGTTTACGGAAGCCATGCCTACCTGGAATCCAGAGGGCACCCAACTGGCATTTGTGACCTGGGAGGAAAAGAATGGGGGCAGCCTCTACAAAGCTAGCCTTGGTGATAAGGGTGTTGTAAGCAAGGTCTCGAACGAATATGCCTACTATTCAGGCCCAGTCTGGGGACCAAAAAATAGAGTTCTTGTATTTAAAGGCCCAAAAAGAGCCCTAATTGAAGCAGAAGGTCCTTTTGTGGATGGGGCAGAAGGGGAACTCGTATGGATACCCGCAAGTGGAGGAACTTTCCGCAAAATTATGGATGCAGGTAACTATGGAAATGCCCACTTTACCCAAGACACCAGCAGAATCTTCCTCAACGGAGCAGGGGGAGCTCTTTTAAGTGTAAAGTGGGATGGAACAGATGAGAAAATCCTCGCTCGAATCACCGGCATTACTCCTTTTGGCTCGGCTGCAGATCCAGAACATGCAGGACATCAACATAGCCAAGATGTGCGCTATGTGATGGGCAAGGCATTTTCGAATGCCGATGCAGTCAACTACTGCATGCTCCCTGAGGGATCCAATTCCCGTGAACCCAACCTAATGCCTGCCAGCGCAAGTACCATTTACATGGCACCTGTAGGCAACCAGGCATTGGCACAAATCAACAACAATGTATATGTAGTTACCATTCCTACTGCGGGCAAGGCGCCTACCATCAACGTATCCGAGCCAAACGCCAGTAGCTTTCCTTCTCGCCAACTCACCGAAATTGGCGGAGAATGGCCTTACTGGGAAGCCAACGGCAAGAAAGTACACTGGTCCCTGGGCAATGGACATTGGGTGTATGATATCAGTAAAGCTGAGTTTGTAGAAGATTCTTTGAAAACCGCCAAAAAAGAAAAGATTCGCTTTGATGCCGACAGCGTAAGCACCCTCAAATCTAAAGGAGATGCTGCCGTTAAATTGGCGGACTCCCTAGCTAAAGCAGACAAAAAGCGTATAGATTCCCTATTTAAAGCCGATAAAGGACTTTTCAAGGCGGACAGCCTCCACAAGGCAGAACTAAAGAAAAGAGAAACCTACAGCCCCAGCGAGCATCAGGTGAAGGTTTTCTTTGCCAAGGACACCCCTAAAGGAAGCATTTTGATTAAAAATGCGCGCATCATCACCATGAAAGGCGATGAGGTCATCGAACAAGGAGACATCTTGATTGAAAATAATCGCATCAAAGCGCTAGGAAAAACCGGAACCTTGGATGCGACCGGAGCTACCGTGGTCGATGCAACAGGGAAGACCATTACGCCGGGATTTATCGATACCCACGCCCACATGTGGCCTACTTGGGGCATGCATAAAAACTCGGTTTGGATCTACGCTGCCAACCTAGCTTATGGGGTGACCACCACAAGAGATCCTCAAACTGCCACTACGGATGTACTTACCTACGGAGACATGGTAGAAGCAGGCCTAGTACCTGGTCCGAGAGTATATTCCACAGGCCCTGGAGTGGGCTACTGGATGTACAACTTGAAGTCTCTGGAGCAAACTAAATCTGTGCTCAAGCAGTACAGCAAGTACTACAACACTCAGTACATCAAAATGTACTTAGTGGGAAACAGACAGCACCGACAGTGGGTGATCATGGCTGCAAAAGAACAGCAGCTGATGCCAACCACCGAGGGAGGCTTGGACTACAAGCTCAACATGACTCAGCTGTTTGATGGCTACCCAGGTCATGAACACTCTATTCCTGTGTTTCCATTGTATAGCGACGTGACGCAAACTATCGCAAAAAGCAAGATGGCTTATACCCCAACCTTGTTGGTAGCTTATGGTGGCCCATGGGCAGAAAATTACTACTACACTACCGAAAGTCCTCTTCACGACGCGAAGCTCAACCGATTTACACCCTACAATGAATTGAATGAGAAAGCAAGGAGACGAGTGGGTGGACTGGGCGGATGGTTTGCACCAGAAGACCATGTCTTCCAAAAGCATGCCCAAGGTGTCAATTCCATCGTCAAGCAAGGCGGGCTCGCTGGGGTAGGTTCCCATGGACAGCTGCAGGGATTAGGCTACCACTGGGAGCTTTGGTCCATGGCAAGTGGCGATATGAAGAACTTAGATGCTTTAAAGGTTTCCACCATCTTGGGAGCAGAGTCCCTTGGTTTGGATAAGGAACTAGGAAGTATTGAGGTAGGAAAATTGGCTGACTTGGTCATCTTAGATAAAAATCCATTGGACAATATCCGGAATACCAACACAATTACCCATGTGGTGAAAGATGGAAGGGTATACGATGGCAATACGTTGGATGAGCTGCTCCCTACACCTCGTAAACTAGATCCTAGTCAATGGACCAAAGAAGTACCTAAAGTGACTACGGCGGTAAAGGAGTAAAAAGGGGTCAAAAGTTGACAGACCACAGTTGACTGCAAACTACTTTGAACCTCAAAACTTTATCCCAGTGGGAAAAAGTAGCTGATAAAAAAACAAAATCAAAAAAGCCAGTCAGCAACGCTGATTGGCTTTTTTTAGGGATTAAGCCACCAGATAGTCCCATTCAATACCGTCGCAAAGCTGACCCATAGAATATAGGGAATCAATAAGGCAGCAGACCAGGAATTGATTTGTCGAAACTTAAAGATGCAAGTGAGGATGCAGGCCCACAACGGAAGAATCACCACAAGACCTAGGAGGGGGTTTTGCGCACCAAAAAAGGCGGGTGACCAAAGAAAGTTGAGAAAGAGCTGCACAAAGTACAGGGTCAGGGCTTGCTTTTTGAGGGGATGATTGCTTTTCCAAATTAGAAAGCAGGCAATTCCCATCAAGACATAGAGAGTTGTCCATACTGGACCAAAAAGCCAGCTTGGGGGATTCCAGGAAGGTTTATTGAGGGTCAGGTACCAGCTTTGCACGGAGCTTAGGGTAAAGAATGCTCCTAAACCTCCTGCGATTTGAGGAAGAAGCAGGCTGACAAGGAGTTTGAGCGCATTGGACATAGCTTAAATTGTTTCCAGTAAGGTACGAAAAGCAATCGCTTTATCCTGATACCGCTCCTGTGTTTTGGCACGCAAAGCTGGAGCATGGATTCGTTCGTATTGAAGCATGAGCTCCATCGTCTCGGTAAAGTACTGAATGCAATAATTGAGGGAGCCATCTTCGGAATGGTGAACCAATCGGTAAAAAACATGATGGTGGAAAATCCCTGTAGCCAAGACCTCGGGGATATGGGTAGTTTTCATCCAAGAGATAAAATCTTCTTCGATGGATGGGCTGAGGTTAAAGGTAATATTGTAAAGGATCATAAGTCAAGAAAAGGGTTTTGCTTACTTTTGTAAAGAACAATTGCGAAGGAACAAAGTTAGAAATCCTAAATAGAATACCTCCCAAGGTCCCTCAACTATGCATACACTAGATTCCCACGAAGGTAAAACGCTGCAATCTCGCGTGTGGATTGGGAAAATTATTTTGGTTGCCTT
>SXYU01000006.1 GCA_005788235.1 Cytophagales bacterium | reverse complement strand
TAGGCTTCGTCCAATTGTTCATTGGTTTCAAGCTCTCCAGACAAAGCCCTACTCAAAGATGCGCAGGCAGCAATAGTCATTCCTTGGTCGGCATCTACCAAAATGAGAATTTTGGTTTTGTCAGCCACCCGGTCAATTTTCACTTCCACGATAAAATGTTCTTCATCAGGAAGGTGCTTTTGGACTAGGTCTAAGATCACACGCTTTAGGTCACTCATACTTCAGGATAATGAAAGAGGGGACTGTTGTCCCCTCTAGAAACTTTAGAATACCTCACAAAAGTAATAGAAAGATTAACGAAATACAAAACAGCGCATCGAATGCTCCTAAATTTTACTTAATTTTAATCCATTGTCTTGGAAAATTGACTCTGAGGAACAGTTCGTTCTCATTTCTACCCATCCAAAACAAAAAATCTATTTTCTCTCTGTTTTATCAATTTAAGGTAATATTTTTGTTGATTCTCGGTCAAAAATAGTACGCTAGGACTATCCTAAACGTCCATTACCGAGTTTAAATCCAAAAAGAATTAAGAATGGGACTATTTGATTTTTTCTCAAGTGACATTGCCATTGATTTGGGTACGGCCAATACGCTAATTATCCATAAAGATAAGATCGTGGTAGATGAACCCTCAATCATCGCTATCGACAAAACCAACAATCGAGTTTTAGCCGTGGGTAAAGAGGCGATGAACATGCACGAGAAGACCCATGAAAATATCAAGACCATCCGCCCGCTTAAAGATGGAGTAATTGCAGACTTCTATGCTGCGGAGCAAATGATTCGTGGATTGATAAAAATGATTCCTGGGCAGAAAAAAGGGCTGTTCCCGCAGTCTCATAAAATGGTAATTTGTATTCCCTCAGGTATTACTGAAGTAGAGAAGAGGGCTGTTCGTGATTCCGCTGAGCATGCAGGAGCCAAAGAGGTGTATATGATTTATGAACCAATTGCTGCCGCCATTGGTATCGGAATTGATATTGAAAAACCAATGGGCTCCATGATCGTAGACATTGGTGGCGGAACCACAGAAATTGCATTGATCGCTTTGTCTGGGATAGTTGCTGACCAATCTATTCGGATAGCAGGAGATACGTTTACCAAAGACATCTTGGACTACATGAGAAGGCAGCATAACCTGCTGATAGGTGAGCGCTCCTCTGAGAAGGTAAAAATTTCAATTGGCTCGGCACTTACCGAATTGGATAATGGCCCTGATGATTACGAAATCCGAGGCCGAGATTTGATGACTGGAATTCCAAAAGTAATCAAGGTCTCCTACTCTGAAATTGCTTTTGCATTGGATAAATCAGTTTCCAAAATTGAGGAAGCTGTATTGAAAGCCCTGGAAATTGCTCCGCCTGAATTATCAGCAGATATTTACGATAACGGCATCCATCTCACTGGAGGTGGTGCATTGTTGAAGGGTTTAGACAAGCGTTTGCATCAAAAAACGAAGCTTCCCATTCATATTGCAGAAGATCCATTAAGAGCTGTTGTCCGTGGTACAGGCATTGCGCTTAAAAACATTCAACACTTTCGAACCGTATTGATGACCTAATCCCTGAATGCTACGCATCTTTCAGTTCCTTTACCGTGTAAGAGCATTTTTACTATTCGCTTTTCTTGAATTTTTGGCGATGTGGATAATTGTCGCTAACAATTCCCCACAAGGAGCCTCCTTTTTTAACAGTTCGAATGAGTTGGTAGGCACTGCGCTTAAACAGCAAGCGGATGTGGTTCAATTTTTCTCTCTTGTAGATGTAAATGCCGCACTTGTAGCCGAAAATGCAAGGCTGAGGCAGGAACTTTTGGGATTTCAGGTTAGACCAGACAGTATACCTTTGGTTATTGATTCCACCTTGGAATCAAACTTTGAACTGAAGGGCGCACGCGTAGTAGCCAACTCCTTGCGGTTTTCACAAAATTACTTAACCCTATACAAAGGTTCTAAAGATGGAATTAAACCAGGAATGGGCGTGTTCAATTCCCAAGGCATCGTGGGCCGAGTCAAATCCGTTTCAGAAAATTATGCAGTTGCATTTTCAGTGTTGAACACCAACCTTCTAATTTCTGCGAAAATCAAATCCTCAGATGTTTTTGGTTCGGTACGATGGGACGGAGGCAATACCTCCGAAGTACAGCTCCTTTATGTTCCAAGGCATGTCAAAGCGAGCAAGGGAGACACAGTAATTTCTTCAGGATTTAACGCAGTATTTCCCGAAGGAATCCTGATCGGAAAAATTTCAAAAGTAGAAGTCAACAAAACTGATCCCAATTATTTAGCATTAACAGTAAAATTGAGCGCTGATTTTAGTAAATTAACCTACGTCTACTTGGTGGAGAATACTCGATTTCAAGAGCTAGACTCACTCTACCGTCAATCCGATTTGACCAATGAATATTAGAAACCTATTTTCATATGGCTTATTGATACTAGTTTTAGGATTGGTTCAAATTCTATTTCTAAAAAATCTTGCTGTCTTCGGGCATGCCTTTGGCTTTTTGTATCTTCTTGGTTTATTGATTTTACCTAGTACCATTCGTACCATACCCTTGATGTTAATTGCATTTTGCATTGGATTTATCTTGGATATTTTCTTCCAAACAATCGGCATGCATACAGCAGCGGCCACTTTATTTGCATTTTTAAAGCCCACTTGGCTCAAAGCCGCTAGTCCTACGGGAGGCTTTGATGAAGCTGAAGAGCCCAGCCTCGGTCAGATAGGATTTGGACGATACGTTAGCTACGCATTCCCACTCCTATTTATATATTGCCTTGCTTTTTTTACCACAGACCAGTGGGGTACTGGAGGGTTTCTTGGTATCTTGAGCAAAAGCTTCTTTTCTGCAGGATTCACCTTGCTACTTACCGTAGTGGTGCAACTACTTTTCTTTAGTCGTAAACGAGGCCTCTCATGAGAGATCAACGTCCTGCCGTCATTCTATTCATCATTTTTTTATTA
>SXYU01000079.1 GCA_005788235.1 Cytophagales bacterium | reverse complement strand
CCCTTTTCAGGATCTTTTGGGTAATTTTTCTGAAATCCTGAGGATAGCTTTAGCGCGACCTCAATCTGTTTCTTACTTAAGGTGACCTGAAACAATTTATTGGGAGTAAAATCAGTTGTACCGCGAAACCCAAGAAATACCTCCTCCACTGCTTTTCCTGTTAGCATGTGATCAGAATGCCCATAAAGACCCACTTTTGAATCGTAGGAAAGTAAGACATCGGGCATCTGGGCCTGAATTAAGGCATGCACCAGCGACTTCAAGCTATCCATTCCTAGGGCATTGATACCCCCATCAACATAATCTAGCTGGATCAATTGATTTACTCCCAATAGTTCTGCACTTCGTTGCATCTCTGCAGTACGTAGGCGTGCCAACTCCTCCTCGGAAGGAATTTGAGCAGCATTGCCCTTTTCACCTCGAGTCAAGCAGACCAGGATTACCTCATGCCCAGCGGCCTTTAGCCCCATCACCGTACCCGCCACCGTGACTTCATCGTCAGGATGAGGAAAAATGGCCAATACCTTTTGCTTAGCTGCCGAAGAGATCAATTCTTCCCGCTGTGGAACATCCGCATCGTGCAACATTCCCCTACCCCAATAAATCAACAGGAAAGGGGAAGAGACGATCAGAAGCCCTAAAAAAAGCGCGAGATAAATCCCTATTTTTTTCATTCGGTACGCTTCAACATACTGAGATAGGAAACCAAATCCCGAATCTCACGCTTAGTCAAAAGTCCTCCCATCGGAGGCATACTCGAGGCAGCGATGGTTGAAGAAGCTACTTCTTTTTTGGCTATTTCCTTCTTCTCAGTTCCTACTTGTATCCAGTAGCTCTCTTTCTTTTCCTCCAAGAGTATCCCAGTAATTTTACTTCCGCTTACCAAATTGACTGTAATGCTACCGTAACCTGGAGAAAGCCGCTTACTTGGGTCCACAAGTGCTATTAACAGCTCTTCTTTGGATAAAATCGCGCCTATGTTATCTAAAGCAGGACCTGCATTGCCTCCCATATCGTCATAGGCATGGCAGCGAATACACTGAGCCGTCTGATTTTGATAAAAGATATTTCTCCCTTTTTGAGCATTACCAGGAGCAAGTGCCCCCACAAATTTCTTCCAAGGTTCCCCTCCAGCCTTTTCCTCCAAGAGAGTTTCGTAACTCGATTTCAAAGGAGCCGAACCGGTTGCCAAAACTGCTTCTTCCAGCTCAATCCAGGTACCTTCTGGGAGTTTGCCCAACTTAAAGTCTTCCAAAATAGCCGTCCACTCCTTAAAATCCTTACTACCCGGTAAACTACCCAACGTGAGCAGGGCCGTCTGCTGCTCTGCAAGAGTTCTTTTCTTCAAAATCTCCATCAAAAGGGGTACTTTTTGGTCATTTGGGAGCGAAGTCTGGGCAATCAATCCTAAACCCGCCACACGCACCGCTTCGGAAACATCACGCATGGCATAGGAAATTGCATCACTTAGGTTGGATGCATTCATTACCACCAAAGAGTTAAGAGCTTCCACTTTTACCTCCTGAGAAGGATCGGTTTTTAACTTGACAAACAAGAACTCAGCCATCTCTGCCATCCCCAATTTGCCCATTGCCTTGATGGATTCACGTCTCAATTCAGCCACTAAACTATTTGCCTGCATCTCTAGCATAGCCGCTACTTTTGGTTTGATTTGAGCAGGATCACGGGTCACTTCTCCTCGGTACCTACCATCCACACGATCCAAAACCGAAGGGCTAGACCAGGTCCCAAGTGTAGCTAAAGATTCCATTTTAAGTGCGTCTGAAATCCCTTTTTTGGAGACGTAAGCAAGCACATAATTTAGATTTTCATCCTTACCGAGACGTTGATTTGCACTGATCACGCGCCGAATTAAGGGTTCATTAGTGAAGGGCGTGGTTGCCAATAGTGCAGCCAATTTTGGCATGGCAGCAGGTACCGACAGATCATCATGAATGGCACGAGCTGCTTCTGTAACAATGTCTTCCTCCTTGTCTCCTAAAAACTTAGCTAACTCAGGCGATTGCAAGCGTCTTAGGGCAATCACTGCCCCCATTCTAACTGCCTTAGAAGGATGAGTAGAAAGAGCCGCCAAAGGAGCTACTTGCCCGATTTGCGACAAGGCATAGGTAACCCCATGACGTAAAAAGGCATCTTCGTCGTTATTCGCTGCCAAAAGTTGAATCAAAGGTTGGATTGCGGTTGCCTCCTTGGCTCTTCCCAGTGCTTCTGCACTGAAAAACCGCACGCGTGCATTTTCATGACTTAGGTTCGCAATCAATTCTTTGCTCGCTTCCTTGTAGCGAATATCTCCCAACCATTTGGCTGCCTGGGCACGGATCTCAGGATCAGTATCTTGGAGCAATGCTACCAACGGCTTGGCATAGCTTTTATCGGAGAGCCTAGCCAATTGACTCAAACCTAAGATTCCATGGATACGAGCCAATTGGTTGCTCTTGTCTTTAATCACCAGGTTAAATTGGTCAGCTCCTTTTTTCCCTCTCTTCACCAACTCAAATTGAGCCTTTCTTCGGATGCGAAGATCCTCGAAGTATAATTTTGACTTCAGTTCAGCTTCAGATAATTTTTTGTAATCTGCCTTTATTTCAGCTTCAGTTTGCTTTTGCAAACCCCAGCCTTTGGCAGTTTCATCGGTCATTTTCCAGATGCGGCCGTAGCCTTTATCATTCCATCCAGTAACCCAATCCGCCATAACCAAGGAACCATCTGGGGCAAAGTCAATACCTGT
>SXYU01000005.1 GCA_005788235.1 Cytophagales bacterium | reverse complement strand
GTAAGCTGCACTGGGCTAATGATTTGCAGTTCAGACTTTCCTGGATGATTGGGTAAATACACATCGTATGGCCAAACCTTTACCTCCATACCTGCCTTGGACATGATATCCACCATGTAGTCTTTGACCAACTCATTTTCAGGTGTGCCAGCGATATGTGGACTCTTGGTTAGCTCGGTCAAATGGACTTTAAAGCGATCGTAATTGACTGCCTTGAGGTAATCGGTTTCAAACTTTTTTTGTGTTGATAGTTGAGATGTAAAAAATCCATCCTGTTGCCCAAAAGCAGTGAGCGAAAGAAGTAGGGCTATGGCTAGATATAGAAATTTTTGTTTCATGGGTTAAACAATGAAGTTGAAAATTATTTTTTTTGGATCGGCAGCGAACTGTGAGAATAAAAGCAAAAAGACCATAGAATGGATCCATGGTCTCTTCAGATCAATTGGACTTAAGACCCGGGGATCTTTCCAAAAACTCTTGGTAGAGGCGAATGTGTCGGTTGGACATCGGAATTCGATACCCATCGATGAATACGTGGATGATTTGTGACCTAGTCTCAAAAGGATCTCCTGTGGACACAACCAGGTTGGCACGCTTGCCTACCTCTACCGATCCATACTGGTCTGCCACCCCGAATATTTCAGCGGGATTGATGGTTACGGCCTTCAAGGCTTCCTCTTTTCCAAGCCCATAAGCCGCAGCAAATGCAGCGTGGAAAGGAAGGTTTCTCACATTTTCTTCCTCATCGGTACGGAGCGCCACTTTCACTCCAGCTTTTGCAAGCATGCCTGCATTGGCGTAGGGGGTGTCGTAGCGGTCAGATCCTCGAGTAGGGAGATCCTGAATAGGCCCTGTAACTACTGGAATCTTAGCCTTGGCGATTTGCTCGGCTACTCTCCAGCCTTCTGCTACTCCGGTAAAGATTACCTTGATGTTCTTTCCTTCCACCCATTTGATCGCTTGTTGGATATCTGAAGCTGCATTTACCTCGATTAGGAGAGGAAGTTCTCCCGAAATTACTTTGGACAGCTGTTCCATTTCAGGGAAGTAAGCAAGCGTGGCTCCTGATTTTTTGAGCTCAAGGTAAGATTTGGCATTATCCCAGATGTCGTTAGCATCTTTCAAAGCCTTTTCACCTTCTTTTTTGATATCCTCATCTGACCTACGGTCAAAACGACCACGTCTACCAGAATTAGGGAATATCATGGCTACCGCTTTGAAGCCACCATACATTTGATCTGGGGTATAGCCATTCAGGTTGATTAATGCTGCGGTACCCGGGAATAGTCCTCCAGAAGGCACGGTGAGCACGGTAGTGACACCGGATACTCGGGTCACACCAATGGCCTCAGAATTTGGATTGACTGTGGTCAAAGCTTGCATGTTTGGCGTGACATTGCCCACATCGGCATAGTCAACGGTCTCAGGTACTGAACTCACTTCCACCAATCCTAGGCGGGTACCACCATCAATGATCCCAGGATAGATAAATAGGCCCGTACAATCGATCACCTCTGCTCCATCGGAGGAAAGGTTGGTGCCTACCTTGGAAATTTTACCATTTTCCAACAAGACGGAGGTATTGGCAAGCGTTCCCTTGGTGACCGTAACTACAGTCGCGTTTTTTAATAAGAATTTTCCATTGCGAGGTTTTACAAATTCCCCGTCAATTTGGGCCATTGCCACCACGGGGAGTAGGGCAAGAAGTAGGGCACAAAAGGTTTTATACATTCGGTTCATGTTAATTGAATTTTCGGGGTGATTAGTGTTTTTCTTTCAAGAATGCTCCCTGAAAGGCTTCAAAGTAAGCGTCAACATCCTGCATACAACGGTGGGCTTCTTCATTGGCTCTCAAGAAAATAGGTTCTACCATCTCAGTAGCTGCTACCCACTGGCGTTGATCGTTGTTATCTTTTTTGATGTCAAAGTACTTAACCCCATCCACAAATGTCATTTGAGGAACCGCATAAGAAGAAAGGGGATGTCCTTCAAAAATGACTAGATCTGCTTGCTTACCCACTTCAATCGAACCTACTTTATCCTCAATTCCCAATTGCTTGGCAGGATTGATAGTGATCATGGCTAAGGCTTCTTCATCAGTCAAACCTCCATAACGCTGCGTTTTGGCAGCCTCATGGTACAAGTGACGAATAAGTTCGGCAGAATCCGAATTTATGGAAGTGAGGGCTCCATTTTTTTGAAGGATAGCAGCATTGAAGGCAGTGGAATAGTATACTTCCATCTTGTAAGCCCACCAGTCCGCAAATACCGATGCACCCATGGTGTATTCGGCAATTTCAGGGGCAACTTTAAATCCCTCGTTGGTATGTTGGAATACTACCTTTTTGATGTTGAAATCCTTGATGACATTGATCAGCATGTAGATCTCATCGGCACGATAGGAATGGCAATGGATGATGATTTTACCATCTAAGATATCGACAAGAGTTTGTAGACGCTCGTTGTAAGCTGGGGGAGGGGTAGTATTGCCTTTTTGATTTTTGGCAAACTGATAAGTCTCCCATGCTTTCTTGTATTGGATGGCTTCGTTAAATCCATTTCTGATCACCGCTTCTACACCCATTCTGGAACGGGGCTGTATGCCGTTACCTCTACCATGTACACGCGTTGGATTCTCACCCAATGCAAATTTGATGGTCCGTGGTGCATCTTGCATGATGATGTCTGCAGGATCCATGCTGCCCCATCGATGTTTTAGGGTAGCATTTTGTCCACCCACCACATTGGCGGAGCCGTGCATGGCATGCGAAACGGTCACGCCACCTGCCAAGGCACGGTAGATACCGATTTCAGTAGGATTGACTACATCCTTCATTCGGATTTCTGAAGTGATAGGAGCAGAGGCCTCATTTACTACATCCAATCCCACGTGAGAGTGCGCATCAATGATGCCTGGCATCAAGTATTTGCCTGAAGCATCGATTGTGTTTACACCTGCTGGAGCGGCAAGATTTTTTCCTATTTGCGTGATGATTCCGTTCTGAACCAATACATCCGAAGATTCAAGGTTGCCTTTAGTGACCGTGAGCACGGTCGCATTTTTTATCAATACACTACCCTTTTGGACTTGTGCCTGGGAAATCCCTACACCTAATCCTAGTAACGCAGCGATAAGGTAAATGTGCTTTTTCATGTTTAGTTAGCTTGGCTAGGTGAAGAAAGTGTTGCTTTTACAGGGAAGGAACCCATTTGTGGTACAGACAAAGAACCATCCATGTTTTTTCCGTTGATTTCTCCCGATATGGTCACCGTTAGGCTCATGCCTCCTGCGGCTACATCAAATTCAAAGCTGAGGGTTTTTCCTGTAAGACTCGCATTTTTGATTTGAGCAGAAGCTTTACCAGATCCAGTTGGATCATCATAGGTGATGGTTCCACTCAATGCACCGTTTTCTCGCTTCAAAGTAATTTCACCTCCAGAACTACCGGCGGGGGTTTCCGAGGTGTATTCCCATAGACCCTCCACTTGTACTGCTGTGGGAGCGGCATCAGGTTTTCCGTTATTATTTTCTGCTTTGGTAGCTTTCTTTTTGATCTCGTAATCAAAAACATAGCCATCTGCGATGACGTGCTTGATTTGACTCTCTTCCTTGAATAGTGTATCTGTAGTCAACACCAGATTGGCTAGCTTCCCTTTTTCAAGGGTTCCTACCAATCCACTTATACCCAATATAGCCGCAGGATTGGTGGTGAGGGCTGCAAAGGCTGCTTTATGACTTAATCCATTGTCCAGCATTGCCTTTAAGGTTTTTTGTACCTCTGTTGCCTTGGCATCTGCTGTGCTAAAACCAAAAAGGATACCGGCCTTTTCCAATTGAGCCGCTTGCTTCAGTGCCTTATCGTAGGATTCCTTCACTCGGGCATACTGCGCTTTGGTGGCTTCGGTCACTCCATCTGCTTTCTGTGACTTGATGGACTTGTCGTCGGGTACCTGCAACTTGATGAGTACAGGAGTGCCAGAAGACTTGATTGCACCGATTACAGATTCGTAATTTTCTAATCCTGTCAGGATCAATTTGAATCCCAATTCTTTTTGTAGTGCCAATGCACGGCGAATCTCAAGTTCAGAACTTGCAGTGAAAAGTACAGGTAGTTGCTTTTGAACAACTGGAATCATGGCCAATTGAGTAGGAGTCGCTTGAGGTCTTTTGATTCCAGAATTTAAGGTGAATAGTCGCTCGTGCTCGATTACCAAAGTCGTGTTTTGGTAAATGTCTCGAAACTTGGCCATTACCCCTGCAAGTGTAGCAGGATACATGCCTCTAGAGCTTCTGTAATTTGCAGCTAGGGCAGTATTTAGTTTTAGAAAATTAGTTGTTTTGCCATCTCCTAGTAGTACAAGGGCAGTTTTACCGGGTAGCATACCCCCATCTGGGACTACCTGACTAAGGGTAAAACCTGCTTTTCTCCATTCGTCTACTTGACTACTTGCAGCTGCGTAAGCATCAGTCGCTGATCTCCAAGGTGTGATACCCGCGATTTCATCGGGTGGGTTGGAGGAAACAAAATCTTTAGGACGCTCCACATCCTTTGGCTTGGTAATGCCCATCGTTCCAGCTCCATCAATAAATCCAGGATAGACAAATAGGGAATCGCCGGCAATGATTTTGGCTTCTTTGGGTAGCGAAATCGAGTTGCCAACTCCTAAAATTACGCCGTCTTTGATCAGGATGGTGGCTTTACTTCCAGGATCACCTGGAGCTTTGAATACCGTGGCATTGGTAATGGCATAGGTGCTCGTTACCCTACGTTTCCCTGTAGGATCACTTTGTGCCCAAGCAGCTTGGCTGAGCCATCCTGCTACCAACAACCCCAGCATTCCTGCCTTTAGAAATTGTTTGTTCATTCTTGAATTGGTTAAATTTTAAGTAGAAAACTACAAATTGCAAGAAGAGTTCTTGCAGGTTTTTTTTTATAAATCCTTTTTAAAGGATTAGTGGTACAATAGCTTGGTAAGGTTTGTCCCTTGAGAAATTGATATTAGAACCAACTAATTACCAAAAATAGAACTTCAAGCGAATTCCTCAATTTTCTTTTCGAATTTAGTTAAAGGGAGCTCTTGGTAAAATTAAATTGAATAAACTTAAAGGTATTTTTATCGTTTATACTTCAAATTATATAAACGATGAACAATCCCCTCATACTCCCGAAAACAGAATTAATTTGTCCGGAAGGACTGGATGTAATCCTATTGGGAGGAGGTTGTTTTTGGTGCACAGAGGCTGTCTTTTTGAGATTGGAGGGAGTTAAAGAGGTGATTCCAGGGTATGCTGGCGGCATTGTGGAGCAACCTAGTTATGAAGCAATCTGTACGGGAAGGACTGGGCACGCTGAAGTGATTCAGGTGATTTTTGATCCAAAGCAAATCGGTTTGGAAACATTATTGGCGGTATTTTGGGCCACACATGATCCTACCACTTTGAACAGACAAGGAGCAGATGTAGGGCCACAGTATCGTTCAGCTGTTTTTTATCTAAATGAAGCCCAAGGAGATCTTGCGAGCAACTTGAAAGATAAATTGATGCAGTCGGGGATTTACTCTTCAGCGATTGTAACTGAGATTACTCCATTTTCCAATTTTTATCCAGCAGAAATATACCATCACAATTACTTTGCACTTCATGAGCAGCAATCCTATTGCCAATTTGTAGTTCGCCCGAAAGTAGAAAAACTGCAACAACTTTTTAAAAACCTCCTAAAATAGGAACGATAATTTTTTGGCAAAAAGCCAATTTTAATAGTTTTAAAAAGGTTTTTAGTTTGATTCTCCCTGTTTAAGCGTAGTTCTTTTCTTAATTGTCCCAAAAAATAGTAATTTTGGAGAATTTATCGTGTTGATTTTAGTTTCAAACACCTCTTTTTTAGGGAATTGGTGAATTAAAAGAAATTGTATTTAAGCAAGAGCCTAATTGCTAAATTCAATTAAGAAAATTAAAATCATCGCTACCCTCAACTCTATCAAATTGATATGGAGAGGGAAGGTTTCTGATTTGATTGCCAAAAAAAAACGCCATGCATAGAACTAGAGCACAAGAATCCCGGGCAGCAATTGAACGCTTATACATCACAATGCGTCACCTTTTTAACCGTGGGAGTTACAAGCCTATGGGTTTGTCTGGGGAAGGCTTGATACAAGCTTTGATGGTGCTGAGTCCAGAGATCTATGGGAAGTTAACCGATCCCGAGAAAATAGAATTGGATGGCTTGCTCTATGTAATGGAACGCCTTCCAAAAGGAATTGAAGAATGCCGATTTGTGCGCCTGATCAGTAGGGAGGGCTACGAAACATCTCAGCTCAAACCCATCGTGCCTCCAAGAAGAAAGCGCAATTGTTATCGCTTAGATGAACAGATTATGTATGTGGAGATGACTCGCGGAAGATCAGATATTTATGATATTTTGACTCACCTGACTTTTCTCTACATTGAATCTCGAAAAATCCGACAGAATAGTACGGATCCCAAAGGCAAGATCTCTTCCAACTGGAAGATGCTGGAGGAGTATGTACGAAAGGAAAAGTTGGGAGAGGAGTTGGAAATTGAAAGTGCTGCGGCCTACCTAAGCCACATTATCGGTAGAACCTACGAAGAGACGCTACATGCAGTTCAGAAGTTTGCTGAGAGCAGTAATTCCAATAGC
>SXYU01000078.1 GCA_005788235.1 Cytophagales bacterium | reverse complement strand
GTATACGAAGTACAGCGCGTCTTGGCGCATCACGTGTTGAACTAAGGTCAGGGAAACTAGGTAAATCAACTTATAAAAGCCATCCGTCATCACGAATGGTTTTTTTGTCCTCGATCGTTGCAAAAAAAGCATCTTTACCTTCCTTTCAGGACTGCTACAGCCTGAACTTGGGTCTCAGTAAATCCTTGATAGGCACAGATCACTGCCTCAAAATCGGATAGCTCGACCAGGTGTTTGAGCGCCAATGGATTGCCAAAATGAACCAGGATGCAAGGCTTGGTTTTCGCCAATTCCTGGATTTCATCCAAGACTGTTTGCTCCATACCAAATTGATTCAAGGGCTTGTGACTGGGTACAAATATCGCCAAAATCGCTTTTTCTGCTTGTTCGATTGAGGAGAAAGGAAGCTCCACCTGCTGAGAAAAGCTACTTGGGTTTTGAGCGAAAAATTCCCGGTAACCTAGTTTTCCTGCTTTTGCCAACTCTTGGAGGGCTGCCGAATCAATTTCACCTGAGATGACAGACACATAGTTTTCTGCCAAGTCTTTTTGCAGTTGGGAATGGCTTTCCCAGTCGAAGGTAGGCACTGCAATTGCCTTCGTTTTTAGGACGCTCAGGCGGGTTTTCAGTCCCATCACTTTTTCAAAAACGGCATCAATTTCTGATTCTGAGGCATTTTGGGCAATTTTCTTGATACCCTCTTTCACATGATCCGAGAAGCATAGGATATCATTGCCCGCATGGAAAGCTTGCCATTCGAGTTCCCCAGGCTCAGGATACAGATTGGCCACGGCCTTCATATTCAGTGCATCCGAGATCACGAGGCCTTCGAATCCCATTTCTCCCTTGAGCAAGTCGGTAATCAGTTCGCGGCTAATGCTTGCGGGAATGTCTTTTCCCCCAGTGAGGGCAGGTACGGCCAAGTGTCCTACCATGATTAGTTCTACGCCCTGATCGATACCCACTTGAAAGGGTAGCAATTCCTCCACTTCGAGTTCTGCTTTGCTTTTATGTAAAATGGGCAAGCCCAGATGCGAGTCCGTTGCCGTATCTCCATGGCCTGGAAAGTGCTTCAAGCAGGCACCGATGCCAGCCTTTTTCATTCCTGAATAGGCAGCATAGGCCAGTTGGGATACCTTTTCGGGCTGATTCCCAAAAGAGCGGTAGCCAATCACCGGATTATCAGGATTTGTATTGACGTCGGCACAAGGGGCGAGATTGAGATGAATGCCAGAGCGCTTCATATCCAGACCCATGCGGTAGCCCACTTCCGTTACCCATCTTGCCGCATCGTTTTTTAACGCACCTAAGGTAATGGCAAAGGGGTATTGGGGTGTGTTTTCCACCCGCATGGCCAAGCCATATTCTCCATCGATGCTGATGAGCAAAGGAATTTTGGAGACTTTCTGGTAGCGGTTGATTAGTCCAATCAATTTCTCAAAAGTACCACTTACATCTAGGACTTCTGCCCGCTTTTCAAAGTTGGCCGCAGCCGAATGCCTGCTGTGAAAAAAAGTCAGCCCCCCGATTTCCTGCTCGCGAATCAGGGCTTCGATGACTTGGTAATTTTCTTCCGTATCGTGAATAAATGCTGCAGGAGAAAAAAGCTGCGCAATTTTTTGATTTTTATTCATGTCGTTGTAGGTATTTCGAAATTCTTCATTCTTCTATCGACATTCGTCATTATTTAAATAATGAATGTCGAATGCTGAGTAGCGAATGATGAATCTTAGCCTTCCACCTTCTTCCCAAACTCCCTCGGGTACTTCACCGTGTAGGCCATCACAAATCCTGGAATCGTGGCGATTACTACCCAAACGAAAAATCCGGGATAGCCGAGCCACTGCTGCACGTAGCCACTGAGCATTCCCGGAAGCATCATCCCCATGGCCATAAATCCTGTTGCGAGGGCATAATGGGCAGTTTTGAAAATCCCTTCTGCCAGAAACAGCAAAAACACCATAAAGGCAGCAAATCCAAAACCATAGCCGAGCTGCTCAATCACAACTACAAAGGCCGCAAAATAGACGTTGTCCAGTTGAAGCCATGCCAAAAATACATAGCCAATATTGGGTGCATTGATAGCAAAAGCCATGGGCATCATCCACTTGCCTAATCCATCACGGGAGATCACTATTCCTCCCAAAATTCCCCCAACCAATAAGGCAATTACCCCTAGCGTACCGTAAATAAATCCAACCTCGGTAGTACTCAATTCCAGCCCTCCGGCTGCTCGCTTATCCAAAAAGAAGGGAGAGGCCATCTTTACCAGTTGGGATTCTCCCAATCGGTACAGGAGCACAAAGCCTAGGGAAAGGCCTATATTTTTTTTAGTAAAAAAGGTGGAAAATACCTTCCCAAAACTAGGTTGGTCTTCCTTGGCAATGCGTTCTTCCAGTACCTTGGGTGTAGCCAAGTAATTGATTCCTGTCAGGACGAGCATCAAGCCCCCCACACCCAGCATGGTCCAAGACCAGGCCTGGGTAGGATCGGCAAACTTTTCTTCTAAGAACCCGGCTACAATCACGATCAAACCCTGACCTGTAATCATCCCTACTCGATAAAAGGTGCTGCG
This sequence comes from Cytophagales bacterium, assembly GCA_005788235.1. Taxonomy (GTDB): domain Bacteria; phylum Bacteroidota; class Bacteroidia; order Cytophagales; family Cyclobacteriaceae; genus Algoriphagus. The sequence continues at coordinate 4,173 of SXYU01000078.1, read as the reverse complement.
CATGCCTACAAAAAAACTTTGCTGCTCAGGCTTCAAAGCAATCAAGTACAAGCCATCCGAGGCGATGTCATTGGTAGCGGAAGCAAAGGCACCCATCCAAAAAAAGGCGAGTGTGAGCGTAAAGAAATGTGAACTACCCGTGGTCATTCCTACCCCCACAAACACCAGGGACAGGATAAACTGCATGCTCAAAAACCATTGTTTTTTGTGTCCAAAGAGTTCTAGAATTGGGCTCCAAATAGGTTTGATCACCCAAGGCAAGTAGAGAAAGGAAGTATATAACCCAATATCTGCATTCGAGATGCCCAGGTTTTTGTACATCACGACCGACACCGTGATGATCAGCACATAGGGGACCGATTCGGTAAGGTAAAGTGTGGGAACCCACAGCCAAGGGTTTTTGGAGGAGCTTTGGGTCATGGTTTGCGAAGTAAGTGTTGGTAGATGCTGATTTCTGAGCCTTCGATAATTTTGGCGCCAACGGCCTTTTCATAGAATTCCGCTGGTCCTACGCCACCGATGATTGCATACCCATAGCCCAGTTCACGCATGGATTCTAGGGATTTGAGGAGCAGGAGTTTGCCGATGCCTTTGCCTCGCTCAGACTCTAGGGTGCCCGTAGGACCAAAAAAATTCCGTGCAGTACTTTCGTAGCAGGCAAAACCCAAAATGGCATTGCCCCGCTGCGCAATCCAACAGGATACAGGTTGCCGCGAAAATGCCACCTCCACCTCCGAATGCCAATAGGCCCCAAAGGCCTGCATGACCCAGTCACACACCAAGTGCTTTTCTGGTGGGATCGCTCTGCGCACCACTATTTTTTCCTTTTCCAGTAGCTTTTTCTCTAGTTCCGTTCCTGAAGGAAGTCCTAGCAGCCGAACGAGCATGTCTTTCATGGACGAGTGGTTTTGTTGAGTTGGAGCACTTGGCTTTGGATCACTCGGCCAAAGCTATCCACCCAGCGGATGGCCAGGTAGTTGCTATTCAGCTGAGGGATGTCTAGGCTGGATTTTTGGGAGCTTCCAGCCCAAACCTTATGCAAGGGGGCCTGATGGATGCTGTCCAGGTCATTGCCTCCTTGAACCAAGGCATAGCGTATGGCAGGATCCAACTTTTTTTCCAGTTGGAGCTGGATTTTCGAGGAGGAAATGTTAAGGTCCAAGACCTGTGGGGCACTGATCCGCACTGGAGTTTTGGGCTCAAAAGCAGGGGGCAATACAGGACGATTATATACCTCTTTTTTGAGGAGCTGCGCGATATCCTGGTTTTTGGTATAAATTGATCGTGCTGAGAAAAATGCATTTCCTTGGATCTGAGGGAGGGTTCTACCGTAGTGAACCTGAGTGATCAGTTCCTTGGGTTCCTTCCAGGCTGCATCAGAGTCTTCCCTAATTTTATAAGGTCCATTCCCGAGATATATAGGTACCCCATAGCTGTTATTGGACCACCAGTCAGCTAAGATTCTATGGGAAGCCAATCGATGCTCCATGCTCCAGTAGAGTTGTGGGATTAGGTAATCAATCCAACCATTTTTCATCCATTTGAGCACATCCGCAAAGAGGTCGTCGTAATTGGTTTGTCCTGCTTGTGTAGGCGAACCTTTGGGATCCTTGCTTTGATTTCTCCACACCCCAAAAGGAGAGATGCCAAACTGAACCCATGGTTTTTTGCTTTTGATCGTTTGGCTGAGGGCTAAGATTAGTTCATCCACATTTTGTCTTCTCCAATCATCTTTGGATTGCCCTGGCTTTTTGTGAGCGGCATAAGAAGCTTGGTCAGGAAACTCCAAATTGGGCTCTCGGTATGGATAAAAATAGTCATCAAAGTGGATGGCATCAATGTCATAGTTTTCCACTACTTCGTCAATGATTTTAAGCAAATGGGTTTTCACCTCAGGTAGCCCTGGATCGTAGTACCACTTGCTACCGTATTTGAGCATCCATTTGCGGTGCTTGTGAAAATCATGGTTGGGATTCAGCCCGGTAGTATTCAGATCCATGGTGGCTCGGTAGGGATTGAGCCAGGCATGGAATTCTAAGCCACGCTGATGCGCAGCATCAATCATCCAATTCAATGGGTTTTCCTGGGTTTTAGGTGCTATCCCCTGTTGACCAGTCAGGTACTTGGACCATGGGGCCAATTTGGTCGGGTACAAGGCATCTCCGGCAGTACGGATTTGGACGATTACGGCATTGAAATGCAGCCCTTTGTAGTAATCTAAAAGCGCGAGGTAGTCCTTCTTTTGCTTTTCCCAAGAATCTGTCCCAGCAACGGGCCAGTCGATATTTGCTACTGTGGCAATCCAAACTCCGCGAAACTCCCGAGGAATTTCGGGTAGGGAATGGGATACGTTTACAAATGAGCTTGCAAGCGCTTCTTCAGGACCAAATTGGGTTTTAGCCGAGGGATTGGAGGCTGTTGCACTACTTTTTGAGGCAAGAGGATCCAGCTGCTGGGCGGGACTAGCGCCCCAGAGAAAAAGATAAAGTAGAAAAAGAGAGGTAAACTTTAGGTCCAGTTTCATCGCAGCATTAAAGCGTGGGTAGGGGTTTTAGGTTCAGATCAGTCAGATTTTTCCGCAATCGAATCATAAATGAATCTCCTGGATCTGACTTTACAGTTCGGTAGTTGGGATCTGTCTCTTTCCAAAGATCTGTTTTTTGGAAGCGCTGGTACTCATGATGTCCAATGACGTAGTCAATCGGATACTTCCGCTTCAGGTAGCGGATGAGTTTTTCGTTGGACTCTAACTGGGCTTTGGTGAGGGGCATGTCGTCGCTGCCGATGTTTTCGATGCCGATAGCGAGGTAGTTGAGGCCGATCACGTGCCGAGCAAAGGTGGTTTCAGGCAATAGTCGAAAAATGGTGCCGTCGCGGTCAATCAAAAATTGACTGGAAACATTCAAATTGCTTGCGCCCGTGAGGTCTGCGCGTCCTCCCAGGGTGATGGGATTGAAGACGTCGAAGGTTACTTCTATCGTTGGAATCGCCGTCCAGTGAACTACCACCATTTGGGGTTTGATGGTAGCGGTTGTTTGCACCAAGCCATGCCGCTCCTTGAGGTAGTTGAGGGAAAGCTGCTCTCGTTCTGCATTCCAAGTGATGGGTTTGTCAATGATGCGAAAAGTAGCTTTTGGGCTGCAAGCAAACATGCAGATGAAGGTAAAAATCCATCGAAAGGGACGTGTCAATCTGTTCATGGTTTGGGAAAATAGATGCGTTTGAACCGACTACTAAGCTAACTAGAAAAAAGCAGGAATGCATCTTGATTCGACTAGAAAGTATCACCTTCCCCTTTATCAGCGGGTTAGGATGGGTAGTTAAAATTGGACTCCAAACTTTTTTCCCAACTCACTCAAATCTTGGACCACGGGGTCGAGTAAAGGGATTCCTTCTAGTTTCCGAATGATTTCCAGTTCCCGCTCCGGATCTCCAGGGATCAAAACCTTCTCATGTCCAGGCGTAGGTTCGGCGGACCGAAATCTACGGATCCATTGGTCCATATGTCCTTTAAATTCTTCTGCAGGGCGGAAGGCATCGACTCGCATGGCACCAAAAAAGTGGCCAATGCCTTCGCCAACGAGATTGGGGAGGGGGTCAAGAAAAGCAACGAAGGGAGGTACCCATGGACCGTAATTGGCTCCTGAAAGCACGGCGGAGAGAATGTCTACCACTGCACCCAAGGCATATCCTTTGTGTGAGCCGTGCTCTCGATCACCGCCTAGAGGCAGCAAGGCCCCACCTTCTTTCACTCCATTGGAAGAGAGGGTAGGATTGCCATTTTTATCTTGCACCCATCCAGTAGGAGTTTCCAAGCCCTTACGCTGGAGAATTTCCAATTTGCCATTGGCAGCAGTAGTGGTAGCCATGTCTGCCACGAAAGGAGGCTCCTCTCGTGCTGGAATGGCCACTGCAATGGGATTCGTGCCCAGCAGGCGTTCCTTGGAAAAAGTAGGTGCCACCAGTGGGCTAGCGTTGGTCAGGGAAATGCCAATCATGTCTTGCTCCAAAGCCAACATCGCATGGTAACCTGCGATTCCATAATGGTTAGAATTTTTAACGGATACCCATCCTGTACCTACATTTTTAGCTTTTTCCATGGCCACCTTCATCGCAAAAGGCGCCACCACTAGACCGAGGCCTGCATCGCCATCTACTACAGCGGTGGAGGGG
>SXYU01000077.1 GCA_005788235.1 Cytophagales bacterium | reverse complement strand
TTTGATTGGGACCGCGAAGTGCGCACCTCCGATCCAGCCTATTACAAGTGGACCCAGTGGATTTTTATGCAGCTCTTTTCGAGCTACTACGATTTGGATGCAGACAAAGCCTTGCCCATCTCCAGCTTGGTTGCCCGCTTTGAAAAAGAAGGCAATGCACAGGTAAAGGCAGTTTGTGACGAAGACACCCCTGCCTTTACGGCAGCCCAGTGGAAAGCTTTTTCAACAAATGAGCAGCAGCAATACTTATTGCATTACCGATTGACCTTCCTGGCAGAGACCACGGTCAACTGGTGTGCCGCCTTAGGTACCGTACTTTCCAACGACGAAGTAAAAGATGGATTTTCTGAGCGGGGCGGACATCCCGTGGAACGAAAGAAAATGATGCAGTGGTCCATGCGAATCACCGCCTATGCCGATCGCTTACTCAAGGGGCTGGATCAACTGGCTTGGTCTGAGCCCATCAAGGAAATGCAGCGCAACTGGATTGGTAAATCCATTGGCGCAGAGGTAGTTTTTGCCGTAAAAGGCTCCAACCAAAAAATTCAAGTGTTCACCACCCGAGTAGACACTATCTACGGGGTGACGTACCTAGCCTTGGCTCCGGAGTCAGACTTGGCTGCGGAATTGATTACCGAAGAACAACGGGCTATTGCCGAAGCCTACATTCTACAAGCAAAAAATCGTTCCGAGCGCGATCGCATGAGCGATGTCAAAACCATTTCTGGTGCATTTACAGGCTCCTATGCAATCAATCCATTTAATGGAGAAGAAATTCCGGTTTGGATAGCAGACTATGTATTGGCCGGCTACGGAACAGGCGCCGTGATGGCCGTTCCTGCTCATGACGAGCGAGATTTCAATTTTGCAAGTCATTTTGGATTGGAAATCCGCCAAGTGATTGAAGGGTCTATGGAAAATGGATCTTTCCCTGGGAAAGGAGGAATAGTGATCAATTCGGGCAACCTAAGCGGCTTGAACATGAAAGAAGCGATGAACAAATGCATTGCTTTTTTGGAAGATCAGGGTATCGGTCGAGGCAAGGTTCAGTACCGCATGCGGGATGCCATCTTTACCAGACAGCGCTATTGGGGTGAGCCCTTGCCGGTCTATTTCAAGGAGGGTCTTCCCTACCTGATCGAAGAAAAAGACTTGCCTTTGGTGCTGCCTGAGGTAGACAAATACTTGCCTACAGAAGATGGCGAGCCTCCATTAGGAAGAGCTAAGGAGTGGACCTACTCTACTGAAACGGGCACCTACCCCTTGGAACTTTCCACCATGCCTGGCTGGGCGGGATCAAGCTGGTATTTTTTCCGCTACATGGATCCAAGCAATACCAATTCTTTTGCGGATAAAGACAAAACGGACTATTGGGGAGCAGTAGATCTCTACATCGGTGGTTCGGAACATGCGACTGGACACCTGCTCTATTCTCGATTCTGGACCAAGTTTCTCTATGACATCGGAGCAGTCTCAATCGATGAGCCCTTCCAAAAAATGATCAACCAAGGCATGATCCAGGGTCGATCCAACTTTGTGTACCGAATCAAAGGGAGCAACAACTTCGTGTCGCTTGGATTAAAAGACAACTACGACACCTCTGCCATGCATGTGGATGTAAACATCGTGCACAACGATCAGTTGAACCTGGAAAAATTCAAGGCTTGGAGACCTGATCTAGTCAACGCTGAATTTATCCTCGAAGATGGAAAATACCATTGTGGAGCAGAGGTAGAAAAAATGTCCAAGTCCAAGTATAATGTGGTCAATCCAGACGATATCATCGAGCGCTACGGGGCAGATACACTTCGCTTGTACGAAATGTTTTTGGGGCCCTTGGAACAGTTTAAACCCTGGAATACCAATGGCATTGATGGGGTATACAAATTCTTACGAAAGCTTTGGAACCTTTACCATCCACAAAACGGCGGCTTTGCGATCAGTGAAGCTCCCGCGAGCAAGGAAGAACTGAAAGCCCTCCACAAGGCCATCAAAAAGATGGAAGAGGACATGGCCAACTTCTCCTTCAACACCTCGGTATCCAGCTTCATGATTTGCGTGAATGAACTAACTTCCTTGGGCTGCAACAAGCGGGAAGTGTTGGAGCCTTTGGCCATTTTGATTTCGCCTTACGCACCCCACATCGCTGAAGAGCTCTGGGCGCTACTTGGCCATGGAGAATCCATTACCAAAGCCAGCTTCCCTACATTCCAGGAGGCACATTTGGTCGAAAGTAATTTTGAATATCCCGTGATGATCAATGGAAAGTTGCGGGCCAAATTGGATCTTCCACTTACCTTAGCTGTTTCGGATATTGAAAAGGTAGCTCTTGCGGATGCACAGGTTCAAAAATGGCTGGAGGGAAAAGCCCCTAAAAAGGTGATTATTGTGCCTGGGAAAATTGTCAATTTGGTCGTTTAACCCACAGTGAACTAATCAATGAGCGGGGAATTCCCGCTCTTTTTTTTGTAACTTTCTCATTAAATACCCTACTAGCACATGATTTTGTATTTGTTTCCAGTACGAACCACCTTTATTGAACGTGACCTGGAAATGATTCGTCCTGTGGCCCAGATTGTGCC
>SXYU01000076.1 GCA_005788235.1 Cytophagales bacterium | reverse complement strand
TTCCTGAGTATTTTCCAAGTTCGCGATTGGCTTGCCAGATCCGAATTGGAGATCAATTGGAAGGCGCGGTCATCAAACTCCGAGGGGAAGACGTGGTCTAAGCCGATTGACCAGCTTTTGTAAGTTAGAAACCAACCTAATTTAGCTCAGTGTTTTCATCGGGCTATTTTTTTTTAAATTTGTGTAGCGAAAACCCAAATTCCTTCGTTCTGAGAAAAAAACAACAAAACCATGAAACGCATCACTATTTTTTTGATTTCTCTATTAGTCGTCTCTTGTGAACTTGCTTCGACCGAACCGATCCTAGTTACTTCTGAAGAATTACTGGCAGCTCAGACGGAAATTATCAGATTGGCTGAGTCCGTGCCCTGTACCAATGCTTCGGAATGGAAGTTTACCCCCATGGGCAACAAAGCCTGCGGAGGACCTGCACGATATATCGCCTACCATCAAAGCATTGAACGAAATTTCTTAGACCTAGTTGAGCGCTTTACTACCCTACAAAAAACCTATAATGAGCAAAACAATGTGCTTTCCGATTGCATGGTCGTTGCTCCGCCTCGAACTGTTCAATGCGAAGGCAACAAGCCAGTTTTAGTCTATTGATTTTGATTTTTTGTGATCATCCGCTTCTTTTCCCGCACCAAAAAATAACTTTGAAGTTTAATTAAGTGAGCTGTAAGCCGTGGACCGTCGTCTGTGGATAGTTTTTATACATGAAAGTAAATACTCATGTGGTCCAAAAACCTATTCTTCGTGCATCAAGGCATGGAGTAGCTCACAAGCAGCCTCGGAAAGGATCGTTCCTGGTCCAAAAACCGCCACTACTCCTTTCTCTTTCAAAAAGTCATGGTCCTTGGTAGGAATAACACCGCCAGCCACCACACGAATATCTGGACGACCCAATTGTCGCAAGCACGAGATCAGCTCAGGAATAAGGGTTTTGTGACCCGCCGCCAGAGAGGATACACCCACCAGGTGCACATCATTTTCAACCGCCTGCTCAGCCACCTCTTGTGGAGTTTGAAATAAGGGTCCAATATCTACATCAAAGCCCAAGTCAGAAAATCCAGAAGCGATCACCTTGGCTCCTCTGTCGTGACCATCTTGACCCATTTTAGCCACCAGAATACGGGGTCTCCGTCCTTCGAGTAGCGCAAAGCTATCCGAAAGTCGCTGGGCCTCTACAAATGATTTTTGCTGTTTCACTTCTGCTGCATATACTCCCGAAATGGACTGGGTTTGGGCTTTATGACGTCCAAATGCCTGCTCCATGGCGAAGGAGATTTCTCCTAAAGTAGCTCTTTTTCTGGCTGCGACTATGGCCAAGGCAAGTAAATTTCCCTCCCCTGAGGCTGCAGCCACCCGAATTTGTTCTAAAATGGCTTTGACTTCTTCTTGATTTCGTTCACTTTTTACCTGCTTCAGTCGCAGAATTTGAGAATCCCGAACGGAATGATTGTCTACTTCCAAGAGGTCTAGTTCCGTTTTTTCATCCACTTGGTAGCGGTTGACGCCGACAATAATATCCTTCCCTCCATCGATTCTAGCCTGCTTTTTAGCTGCAGCCTCCTCAATTCGAAGCTTTGGAAGTCCAGTTTCAATGGCCTTGGCCATCCCCCCCAATCGCTCGACCTCTTCAATCAGGCTCCAAGCTCTTTGGGCCAACTGATCCGTGAGGTACTCCACATAGTAGGAACCACCCCATGGGTCGACCACCTCTGAAACACCCGTCTCCTGCTGCAAGACCAGCTGGGTATTCCGCGCGATGCGTGCAGAAAAATCTGTGGGCAGTGCAATGGCTTCATCCAACGAATTGGTATGCAAGGACTGTGTATGCCCCATCACCGCTGCCAAGGCTTCCATGGCTGTTCGAGTCACGTTATTGAAAGGGTCCTGCTCGGTGAGCGACCAACCGGAGGTTTGACAGTGAGCGCGCAAAGCCAGAGATTTTGGATCCTTGGGCCCAAACTGAGCCACTAGTTTAGACCAAAGCATGCGACCTGCCCGCAACTTGGCTACCTCCATAAAATAGTTCATTCCCACTCCCCAGAAAAAAGACAAGCGAGGTGCAAATTCATCTACCGCTAAGCCGGCTTTCAGACCTGTTCGCAGGTACTCCAAGCCATCAGCCAGGGTATAGGCCAGTTCCAAATCCGCTGTAGCACCTGCCTCTTGCATGTGGGAGCCGGAGATGGAAATGGAATTGAACTTGGGCATATTCTTGGAAGTAAAGGCGAAAATATCACCAATCAGACGCATACTGGCCTGAGGAGGATAGATGTAGGTATTCCGCACCATAAACTCCTTGAGAATGTCATTTTGTATCGTCCCAGAGAGCGCCTCCATGGCTAGCCCCTGCTCTTCTGCAGCAACGATAAAAAAGGCCAAAATGGGAATGACTGCCCCATTCATGGTCATGGAAACAGAGATCTGACCCAAGGGAATCTGATCAAACAGGACCTTCATATCCTCCACCGTATCGATAGCAACTCCAGCCTTACCTACATCTCCTTGAACGCGTGGATGATCAGAATCATAACCCCGGTGGGTAGCCAAATCAAAAGCTACCGAAAGCCCTTTCTGCCCTCCTGCCAGATTGCGACGGTAAAAAGCATTGGACTCCTCCGCCGTAGAAAATCCGGCATATTGCCGAATTGTCCAGGGTCGTTGTAGATACATACTCGCATAGGGCCCCCTTAGAAAAGGGGCAATACCTGCCGTAAAATGCAACTCGCGTAACTTAGCAATGGCTGTGGGATCAAACTGATCAGGAACAGGTACCTGCTCTGGTGACTCCCAAGTAGAGGTAGCAAACTTCAACTCAGAAGATCTTCTTTTCGAATTCCACTGCTTCAAATCTGGTCTCATAGGGAATCGAGGGTTACACTTTCAACTAAGTAGGTAGCCCGTGTAGGCTTCAATTCGTGAGCCGCTTCCTCAAAGGGAGGTACCGGTTTGTTGTAACTCAAGGATGCAGGGGCTGCATAAGCATTGGCCCCCACCTTCACCTGAGATTTATCCAAGAGCGCTCCTTGGACTTTGGCACGATGCGCCTTCACTCGATCCTGTACCTTTCCGGATTGACAAGCTTTCCACCAGCCTCCTTCCTGCTCGAGCTTAGTCAAGGCAGTTTGTGTTTCTTGAACAAGGTCTGAGACCAAGTTTTCCAAAAAGTAGGAACCCGCAGCAGGGTCTTGGACTTTATCCAAATAGGCTTCTTCTTTTAAAATGGCTGAAACATTTCGAGCGATGCGACGCTCCTGAGTACTCGCATGTTCTTCCTCCAAAGGCCTCACCCAAAGCAAATTGGCTCCACCCAATACGGCTGAAAGTGCTTGGTAGGTTTGGCGAATTGTATTCGTATGGGCATCCACAATAGATTGGGACCAATGGGCTGATTGACAAAAAAGGAAAAGTTCCTGCTCCTCTACTGCTACCTGATAGAGCAAGGCAAAATTTTGAACCAACTGTCGAAAAGCGAGCTGTCGAGCTACCTCTCCAAAATGGTGCTCCCCTACGGCAGTTTCCAAGAACAGCTTTTCAAATACGACACGAGGTGCAAAAGACACCCGATCTAAAATCTCGACCAACTCCCCCAATCCGAAAGTAAGGGCATCCAAAGGATGTGAACCAGCCTCCGTGTAGCGGGAAGTTTTGATACAAAATGCCTTAAAGTTGGGATACCCTTCGGTTAGTTCGAGCAGCTCTTCTAAAAGTTCGACCCCTAGCCCAAGGTCTTGCTGATGATCAAAGACTTGGTCAGCAGGACTCCATAACATACCGCCTTGAAGGGCCGATGCATCAGCTCCTGTTTGGTCTACCCAGTCTTGGAAAAGTTGGAAAGTTGCCACAGGATTTCCCAAGGGAATCAGGTATACGGAAATGTATTGAGGGAGTACCCCTTGCAAGAGTTCTTGCAGTTCTTCGGTTCCCTGAAGTGGCAAAACCAATCCTTCTGCGCCATTTTCGAGAGCTGCAAGCACCTCAGCATTCGTATCGCTTGGCAGCACGGTAACCACATTGGTCCAGAGGCGCGGGGGCATTCCCGGAAACTCGGATGGGGCATGAAAACGACGCTGCTTTACAGGATTTATAAGATCTTCTAGGGCATACAGCGGCTGAAGGGGAATTCTATCCCAAAGCCTGCTCCCCAAATCTTGGGCCTCTCCCTTACCCTTGAGGTCTGCTGTGGCTTGCCGCAACCAATCATTCTTGGTGGCATTGAGGAATTCTGAAAATAAATCCTGCTCCATAAAAGTTAGAATTGGAAAAGCGAAAGATCAAAATTAACCATTCCAAATCAAACTGCCCCGAAAGGGGGAAAACAAAATGCAGCCTAACTTTACCTAATGCGGCTCAAATGCTGGATCACGGAATTTTAATTGGAATTAAAACAAAAATCCAATCTTTTCAGGATTCTATTTTAGTATTATAAATCCTAATTTTTTGTCGATTATTGGAATGGCCAAATCCAAAATTCATAGAAAATGGTTAAAAAAATAGGAATCCCTGCATCTTGGATTTTTTATTTTAGTTAATTATCCACATTTTTGTTCCCCCCATTGTCAACTTTTGACAAGTGTGTGAATCCTATCTCTTCAGAATGAGTTCAGAAGCCAATGCTGTATGGAGTGAATGCTTGCGTGTAATCGAACAACACGTCAATGACCAGAGCTATTCCACTTGGTTTAAGCCCATTCTTCCAGTTAAGCTTGAGGGCTCCACACTCACTATTCAAGTTCCTAGCCAATTTTTCTACGAGTGGCTCGAGGACAATTACGTGGAAGAACTGAAGTTAGCCATCAAAAACACCTTGGGTGCTGCTGGTCGACTTGAATATGCAGTGGTAGTGGATAAAGGGAATCCAAGCAATCAACCCTATGTGGTATCCTTCCCACAAGGAAATACCTCCAATAAAAAAGGAAGTCAAAATCCTGCAGAGGTAAAGACCCCCTTTGAAATGCAATCCTTGGATGCAGGTCTGCTGACACAAAGCAACCTGAATCCGAATTATACTTTTATAAGTTACATCGAAGGGGATTGCAATCGGCTGGCTAGATCGGCAGGATTTGCGGTAGCTAGCAAGCCTGGAATCACTTCCTTCAATCCCTTGATGGTGTATGGAGGAGTAGGCTTGGGAAAAACACACTTGGTGCAAGCGATTGGTAATGAAATTAAAAATGGACCTGGAGAAAAATTTGTGCTCTACGTGTCTTCCGAAAAGTTTGTGAACCAATTCATGGACTCCATCAAAGATGGCAACGTAAAGAACTTCACCAATTTCTACATGCAGGTGGATGTGTTGATTATTGATGACATCCAGTTTTTAGCAGGCAAGGACCGAACACAGGAGATGTTCTTCCATATTTTTAATCACCTCCACCAAAATAAAAAGCAGATCATCATGACCTCCGACTGTCCTCCAAGGGATCTCAAGGGGTTGGAAGAACGACTGCTCTCCCGTTTTAAGTGGGGCTTAACTGCAGATCTGCAGATGCCAGATTTTGAAACTAGGGTGGCGATCATTCGTCGAAAGATGGAATCCGAGGGCATCAATATTCCCGATAGTGTCATCGAATACCTAGCCTACACCGTGGATACCAATGTGCGGGAATTGGAAGGAATTCTAATTTCACTCATTGCCCATGCTTCCCTCAACCGAGTGGAGGTTAGCCTTGAGCTCGCAAAATCCATCATCAAAAATTTCATCAAAGACATTGAAACAGAGGTAGGGGTTGATTTTATCCAAAAGGCAGTTGCGGATTACTATGGCATCCAAGTAGATGAGCTAAAAGACAAAACCAGAAAAAAAGAAATCGTGATTGCCCGACAAGTGGCCATGTATTTTTGCAAAGATTTCACCAACCATTCCTTGAAATCCATTGGCTATCATTTTGGTGGCCGTGACCACAGCACCGTGATCCATGCTATCCAAACGGTCAATGACATCATGGAAACGGACACCAGCTTCCGCAACTCTGTCAATGAACTCAAAAAGAAGTTTAAGATGCGCTCCTACTGAGCCAAGCATCCTTCCTTTTGCCAGCCTACATCTTCGAATTTAAGAACAGATCCAACACCTGATGTGCGAGCATACTTGGGCTAAGCATACCCGATTGCACCGAAGGCTTTTCCCGTTCCAAAGTCTCCTTCACGGCAACGTGGTTCAAAAAAGCCCTACCTAGAAGTTCTTGAATTTGGTCCTCTAGCCAGGTAAGTCGCTGCACTCCTCGGTTTTTTTCCCAAAACCCTGAGCCTTTCATCTGTTGCTGGTAGGAAGCCAATACATCGGCTAAGTCCTGCAAGCCCATACCTGTCACTGAGGATGCCAATAGAATATAGGGAGCCCAGCCTTTTTCGCTTGGTGGACTAAGGTGCACTGCATTCTGATAAGCCACCTTAGCTTGAGCCGCCAACTCCAGATTATCCCCATCGGCTTTATGAATCAAAAAGCCATCTGCCATCTCCACAATCCCCTTTTTGATCCCTTGAAGTTCATCCCCTGCTCCAGCAAGTAGCAGCAAAAGAAAAAAGTCAACCATACTTTTCACGGCAGTTTCACTTTGCCCAACCCCTACGGTCTCTACCAAAATCAAATCAAAGCCCGCAGCTTCGCAGAGGAGGATGGCCTCCCGGGTTTTACCTGCCACCCCTCCCAAAGTGCTACTCGAGGGACTAGGTCGGATAAAAGCACGCTTATCTAGAGCTAGACGTTCCATTCTTGTTTTATCCCCCAGGATACTTCCTTTGGAGAGGGAGCTACTGGGATCCACCGCCAACACGGCTACTTTTTTGCCTGCGTCTAGCATTTGGGTTCCAAACACCTCAATAAAACTACTTTTTCCAACACCGGGTACACCAGTCACCCCAATCCGGAAGGAATTTCCTGTATGCGGCAACAGCTCTTGAATTAGGGCATTTGCCACTTTTTGATCGGCAGAAAGGCCACTCTCCACTAGAGTAATGGCCTGTGCAAGTACCACCCGATCTCCGGCCAAAATACCGGCTTTGAATTCTGCTAGCGATCTTCTCTTTCTCATGGCTTCAGCATTGCAAGTCGTTGTTCTCCCATCGGGGTTTTCTCGTATTCGGCTATAAGATGGGACTGTAAGGAGTTAGGTAAATAGGGAGGAGCAGGAGAAAATACAACCGGTTCCTTCCAGGTTTCAGCTACAAAAAATACAAGGGTACGCCCATATTTTGTATGTGGCAGCAGGTTGGCAAAAGATTTAAGCACTTCAGAATTTTGCTCCTTGGTTCGGAAGGCATAAACCCGTTGAATGGGCCCTGTATTGTTCTCATTTCTGAAATAACCAATCTCTTCAAATTTATCTTGGTAGGCAGCTACTCCTTGCCCGGAAAAACTTTCCTTGACAATCAGCCCGAGCACCCCCAAGACGATGATGCCAATAAAAAACACGAACCATGGATTCCTTTTCAAAAATTTTCAAGGGTTTGTAGGGTGAAGCCCTTAATTTAGCCTAAAATTTTGATAATGGGATTCGAATACATCAAGGCACTGCACCTCATTTTTATTGTCACCTGGTTTGCGGGGCTTTTTTACATTGTGCGGTTATTTATTTACCAAACCGAAGCCCTCGAAAAACCCGAACAGGAACGACAAATTCTCAAGCCTCAGCTCGATCTGATGGCGCACAGGTTGTGGTACATCATCACCTGGCCATCAGCAGTGCTCACCCTTATCTTTGGCTTTTGGGTACTCACCTACCGTTGGGGATACCTGCAACAGGAATTTATGCAGGCCAAATTGATCTTTGTCTTCCTACTCTACGTATACCACGGCTATAGTCAAGTGTTATTTCAAGAGCTGCAAAAAGGCAAGGCGCGGTGGACTTCCACCCAACTGCGTATATGGAACGAACTGTCCACGCTGCTGCTCTTTGCCATCGTCTTCCTCATCGTTCTCAAAAACACCATGAGTATGGTTTGGGGAATATTGGGCTTGGTAGGCTTATCCCTAGTGCTCCTATTAGCCATCAAGCTGTATAAAAAATATAGAACCCAGTAAGCCCCATGAAAAACTCGCTCCTATTCCTTCTCTTTCCGGTAGCCTTGGCTATCTCTTGCAGCACTCCTTCCAAAAAAACGAGTGAGACAGCGGAACTGCCCATCCTTGGTGAACGCTATGTCGATGACAATCAAGATACGGTGTACCATAGCATTGCAGACTTTG
>SXYU01000075.1 GCA_005788235.1 Cytophagales bacterium | reverse complement strand
ATGACATTATGGATCAGGCCCCTCTCAGAAGAGGAAAGCCTACCGTCCATGAAAAATGGAATGCCAATATCGCCATCCTCTCCGGAGACGTGATGCTCGTTCGGGCTTATGACCTATTGCTTCCTACACCAACCGCACTTTTGCCTGAAGTCATTCGTCTTTTCAATAAAACGGCTTCCGAAGTATGTGAAGGGCAACAGCTGGACATGAACTTTGAAGGGTACGAGACCGTAGCCGAAGCCGATTACATCGAAATGATTCGCTTGAAAACTGCTGTTCTTTTAGGATTTGCACTTCAGCTCGGAGCACTTTTAGCTGGAGCTTCCAAGGAGGATGTGCAGCGGATCTATGACTTTGGGGTCAATATCGGAGTTGGCTTCCAACTTCAAGATGACCTACTCGATGTCTATGCAGATCAAGCCAAATTTGGCAAGCAGGTGGGCGGCGACATCATTTCCAACAAAAAAACCTTCCTACTCCTCAAGGCCTTAGAACTTGCCAAAGGCAAGGAAAAAGGAGAATTGCTACATTGGTTGGGACTCAGCCAATTTGACAAAGGTGAAAAAGTAGCCGCTGTCAAAGGCATCTACGAGCAGCTGGGCATTCGCTCCTTGACGGAAAAGAAGATGCAGTCTTACTTTGAGGAAGGATTTAGACAGTTTGAAGGGCTGCAGATCAGGGACGAATCCTACTCCCAAAAGCTCCTTGAAGTGACCAAGGAACTCATGCATCGCGAAAAATAGACCTTCATGGATCTCTCCCTCACCACCATCCTCATTGGGATTACGGCGCTTTCAAGCATCATCGCCTTCAATCGCCCTGCCCTATTGTATCGCTGGATGTTTATTCCTTACCGAATCAAACAGCGAAAACAATGGGATCGATTTATCCTATCCGGATTTATCCATAAGGATTACATGCACCTCATTTTCAATATGTTTACTTTCTACTTTTTTGGAGGAGTAGTCGAGCGATTCTTTAAATATCAATTTGGGCTAGAGTTGGGAGGCCTGATCTTCATAGGATTTTACCTTGTCGCGGTGGTGGTTGCAGATATTCCTACCTACCTCAAAGAGCAGCGCAACAGTTACTACCAAGCCTTAGGGGCATCTGGGGGTACTTCAGCCACTGTATTTGCAAGCATTATCCTGATGCCTCTTTCAGACATCTGCCTATTTGGGATCCTCTGTCTTCCAGGCTTCCTTTTGGGCGGTTTATTTCTGATTTATTCCTATGTCAAAGGGCAACAAGGACAGGACAATATCAACCACGATGCGCACTTGTACGGCGCTATTTTTGGGATACTCTGTATCCTTCTGCTATCTCCGTCTAGTGCAGGGCTGTTTTTGGAGCAAATCCTTTCCTACCGACCTTTCTAAAAAAAATGGGCCCCGCAGTTGCGGGACCCATTTGCTTACTTTTTCTTTTCCAGCTTCGTCTTCATTTCCTCGATATTGAGGATGCGAGAGATTTGTTCCCGCTCCAGCTTTCGGAAGCGTGCCAACTGCACATCGATTTGTTCGGTGAGTTCCTTGCGTACTTCCTCCGCGGAATCAGTAGGCCGGTAATCACCGCTTCCCACTACGCTGGTTAAGTGGGCCAATTTGTTATTCAATCGGATAGGGAAGTTGAGTGGATCTTGACCACTTCGGTTTTGGGTCTGATACAAAGTTTCTTCAATTTCCTGCATTTCCGCTTTTATCTTTTCTAGGTTCTCCGGCTTGGTAGTTAGCGAATCAAATTCAGATCGGTAGGCGCGGATCAGCTTAATGGCCTGATGCGTTTCAGTGATTTTGTCGCGCACAGCCAACAAGTAGTTGTACTGTACCACCAGATCCTCTTGGGTGGATTCGTAACGCGGATCTGCAAGCACCTTAAAGGTTTGTTCTTGGGATTGGCCATCCAAAGTCATTCGCACCTTGTAGGTACCAGGTACCACCTTCGGACCTCTTAGGCTGGCTGCCCATAGGATCATTCCATCAAATCCTTCGGCGTTTTCTCCACGCAGGTTCCAGTTAAATTCCCCAGCACCAGCTTTCACCTTCAGGGTATCTCCATTGATTCCTTTGGTAGAGAACAAGCGGATGAGTTGATTTTTGTCATTGAAGAATTCGATTTTTAGTTCGCTAGCAGGTTTTTCCTTCAGGAAGTAATACACCAAGACTCCACCTGGACGGTTGGTGCCGTCAGTCAAACTCTTGCGCTTCATCCCGTCGATACGGTAGGAATCTTGAGGTTTGTACAAGTGGAATGCCTTGTTTTCTAGTCCAACTTCCGCTTGGTGAAGCACCGTCAGGTCATCGATGATCCAGAATGATCTACCTTGGGTCGCCACGATCAAGTTGTTTTCCTTGATCGTCAAATCCGTAATCGGTACGATTGGCAAGTTCAACTGTAGCGAATGCCAGCTAGCGCCATCATCTTTGGAATAGTACATGCCTGTTTCGGTGCCGGCATAGAGCATGCCTTTTTTGGCTGGATCTGCGCGGACTACACGGGTGAAATGCTCTTCTTTAATTCCTGAGACGATTTTGATCCAGTTCTTTCCGTAGTCCTTGGTTTTGTAGAGGTAGGGTGCAAAGTTGCCCGTCTTGTAACCTGTTGCTGCAAAATAGGCCTCGCCTGCGGCAAAGGGGCTTGCTTCAATGGAATTGATTTGTAGCCACTCTGGTAAGTCTTTAGGAGTGACATTTTGCCAAGTTTTTCCATTATCTGTTGTCACATGCACCAATCCATCATCTGATCCTGCCCAGATTACCCCTTGCTTCACAGGAGATTCTGCAGCGGTAAAGATGGTGGCATAGTACTCCACGGAAGTATTGTCCTTAGTGATCGGTCCTCCAGACGGACCGAGTTTGCTCTTGTCGTTTCGAGTCAAGTCAGGAGAAAACAACTCCCAAGTTTGTCCCTCGTTGGTGGAGCGGTGAAATTGGTTGCTAGTTGTGTAAAGCAATTTCGGATTGTGAGGGGAAAAGAAAATCGGGAAGTTCCATTGGAATCGGTACTTCATTCCCTCTGCTCCATGACCCATCGGGTTATCTGGCCAAACGTTGACGGTTCGGGAGGTTCCATTTTTGTGATTTTCTCTGGTAAGCAAGCCGCCATAGGATCCACCATAAACGATGTCGCTATCTAGAGGATCTGGAGCAATCCAGCCCGATTCCCCACCAGCTGTGGATTCCCAATCGGATTCAGTAATCGCTCCACCATCATTGCGGTGACGGATACGAACGGTCGAGTTGTCTTGTTGTGCCCCGTAGATGCGGTAAGGGAAGCTATTATCGGTAGTTACTCTATAAAACTGGGAAGTAGGCTGATTCATCATGGTAGACCAGTTGGCACCTCCATCTTCAGAAACTTGTGCACCTCCATCATCCGCAATAATCATGCGCTGGTTATTGGCTGGATCAATCCACAGGTCGTGATGGTCCCCGTGAGGTGCATTGTCTCCTTTAAAAGTTTTGCCGCCATCTGTGGATTTATGGTAGCTTACATTGAGCACATAGATAGTCTCCTCATTTTGGGTATCGGCATAGATTCGAGAATAATACCAAGCTCGTTGACGTAGGTTACGGTCTTCATTGACCAGCTCCCAAGTTTGTCCAGCATCTTTTGAAGTGTAAACCCCTCCTTTTTCGTTTTCGATGATGGCATACAAGCGGTTGGAATTTTTGGGAGATACGGTGATTCCCATGATGCCTAGGACACCTGTAGGAAAGGTTGCTTTGGAAGAAAGTTCCTCCCAGGTTTTGCCTCCGTTCGAAGACTTGAATAGTTTAGATCCAGGTCCCCCGCTTTCCAAGCTGTAGGGAGTGCGTTGCAGTTGCCAGGTAGAAGCATAAAGGACCTCTGGATTGTTGGGATCCAAAATAAGATCTACAGCACCTGAGATTTGATCTACAAAAAGTACTTGTTCCCAAGTTTTTCCTCCATCGTTAGTCTTGTATACTCCACGAGTGGTATCGGGCTTAAAAATATCTCCCAAGACAGCCGCATACACTACATTGGGATTGGTAGGATGAATTCGAAGGCGCGAAACAAAACGGCTTTTATCCAGACCTGCGCGTGCCCAGGATTTGCCAGCATCGGTGCTCTTCCAAATTCCATAACCAAAAGAGACATTGCCGCGGACGGTTTTTTCACCCCCACCAGCATAAACCGTCGAGGTGTCACTTTCCGATACTGCGACGGCACCCATGGATCCTCCAAAAAATCCATCCGAAACAGATTTCCAAGTTTGGCCCGAATTGGTCGTTTTCCAAATCCCTCCTCCAGTGGAGGCAAAGTAATAGGATTTGTCATTGCCTTTGATCCCCACAACGCCATCGGCTCTACCTCCTCTAAATGGGCCTAAAAGACGCCATTGTACAGCATCATAGAGTTTGGGGTCAGGAATTTGTTGTCCAATAGATGGGAAACTAGTCAGAATAAGGAGCAGCAAGATGCCGCTACGGAGAATAGATTGAAAAGGAATCATGGGAATGGATATTAATTTCTTGTTATAAGATAAGTGAAAACTAAGAAAAGGAAATTAAAAAAATGACTAATGGCAAAAAGGTAGGCAAAGGGCAAAAAAAAACCTCTTCCGGAGAAGAGGTTTTTATAGTTCTAATTGGAAATTAATCTTGGGATGGTAAGATGCTTACGTAAGATTTTCCATCAAATTTTTTCTTGAAAGCAACAACGCCATTGGTCAAAGCAAATAAGGTATGGTCTTTTCCCAAACCTACATTCAAACCTGGATGATGTTTTGTACCTCTTTGTCTAACTAGGATATTCCCTGCGATAACTGCTTCACCGCCGAACTTTTTCACACCCAATCTTTTGGATTGCGAATCACGTCCGTTTCTGGAACTACCTACACCTTTTTTGTGTGCCATGGTTTTATTCGTTTATGGATTTTTGGGCTGATGCCTTATAGCGTGATTGATTCAATCATTACCTTGGTGAAGTCTTGTCTATGACCATTCTTCTTTTTGTAGCCTTTTCTGCGCTTCTTTTTGAAGATAATCACTTTATCACCTTTAACGTGATCCAGAATTTTGCCGGATACCTTAGCTCCTGCAAGTAGCGGAGCTCCTACAGACACAGTTCCGTTGGCTTCCGCCAACAAGACCTCGTCAAATTCCACGGAAGCGCCAGTTGCTCCAGCCAGTGTAGGGGCGTAGACAAACTGATCTTTTGTTACTTTGAACTGCTTTCCTGCGATGTTAACAATTGCGTACATGTTCTTGATTTATCGAAATCGGACTGCAAATATAGGAATTGAATTGAAACTAAAAAAACTTTTGTCAAAAATGATGGAAGATAAGGATCCTGCTAGGTTGAACTTTGAAGGCACCTTTTTTAGTCCAATTTGATTCCACTTTCTAGAAAACTAAAATTTTTAAGTAAAAATTGTATTTTAGGTAACTCATTGATTTTTATATATTTAATTTTTATTAATCCAATAAAATTAGAATTGACCGTAATTCAAAACTAAGTTCAGGACTATCCTTAAAAAAAAAAAATTAGAATTTAAAAATTATTTAAACGGGCAAAATCAAGAAATAAAATTGAATCTTTACTTAATATATATAATTGTATAATATTGATTTATAACATTTTATACAGTTTTTGACTGAAAGTCATTATATTATTTTCAAGGCAATTTTCAACTTTTTTATTCCCTTTTTCATCCTCATATTTGCTAATAAGCTGTTCTGAAAAGACAGCTTTTTCTATCACAGGAAGCCCC
Organism: Cytophagales bacterium; assembly: GCA_005788235.1. GTDB lineage: Bacteria > Bacteroidota > Bacteroidia > Cytophagales > Cyclobacteriaceae > Algoriphagus. The sequence continues at coordinate 7,250 of SXYU01000075.1, read as the reverse complement.
AAAGGCCATCAACAGCCAAAATTACACCACCCTTAAGATTACAAACACGAGAGAGCGATGCAGCAAGAGCCAATTTTACAAGAAAACAGCAACCGGTTTGTCCTATTTCCTATTCAACATGCGGACATCTGGCAATACTACAAAAAAGCTGAGGCAAGCTTTTGGACAGCCGAAGAAATAGACCTAAGCCAAGACTTGTCCGATTGGAAAAATTTAAATGATGGAGAAAGACATTTCATTTCTCACATTCTTGCCTTTTTCGCCGCTTCCGATGGGATTGTAAATGAAAACCTTGCGGAGCATTTTGTGGCAGAGGTACAATACACCGAAGCCAAATTTTTCTACGGGTTTCAGATCGCAATGGAGAATATACATTCTGAAACCTACTCCTTGTTGATCGATACCTACATCAAAGATAACGTAGAGCGGGATCGCCTGCTCAATGCGATTGAGCACATCGGCTGCGTCAAGAAGAAAGCAGACTGGGCGCTAAGATGGATTGATAATGGCAGCTTCCAAGAACGCTTGATTGCCTTTGCAGCAGTGGAAGGGATTTTCTTCTCGGGATCCTTTTGCTCCATATTCTGGCTCAAGAAAAGAGGGCTTATGCCAGGACTTACCTTCTCAAATGAATTGATTTCAAGAGATGAAGGATTGCATTGCGATTTTGCCTGCCACTTGTATACCAAACATGTGAATAACCAGCTTCCAAAAGAGACTGTACGTGAGATCATCATGGATGCTGTAGACATTGAAAAAGAATTTGTGACGGACGCTTTGCCTGTACGTTTGATTGGGATGAACTCTGATTTGATGTGTCAATACATCGAATTTGTAGCAGACCGTTTGCTCATGGAGCTTGGATGTGAGAAAGAGTGGAACAGTACCAATCCATTCGATTTCATGGACATGATTTCCCTACAAGGCAAAACAAATTTCTTCGAAAAAAGAGTTGGTGACTACCAGAAAGCAGGAGTCATGAAATCTACCGAACCGGCAGATAACGTTGCTCGGTTCTCAATCGGAGAAGATTTTTGAACAAAAATGTGTACTCAATAATCCCTTTTCCAAACCACCCCTTTAAAATTTCACCTGAGTATGTTAGTAATTAAAAGAGACGGAAGACGAGAATCCGTACGATTCGATAAAATCACTGCACGTATAGAAAACCTGTGCTATGAACTAGATCCCAAATTCATCCAGCCCATTGAAGTAGCCAAGAAGGTAATCGATGGATTATACGATGGGGTGACCACTTCCGAACTCGACAACCTCGCAGCTGAAGTCTGTGCATCCCTTACCGTACGGCACCCAGAATACGCTATTTTGGCTGCTCGGATAGCTATCTCTAACCTACACAAAACTACCAGCCAGTCTTTTTCAAATACCATGAAAAGAATGTATACCTATGTTAATCCTATAACTGGAGGAAATGCCCAGCTATTGGACACAGAGGTATATGGAATTATTAAGAAGCACGCAGCTAAACTCGATGAGGCGATTGATTACAAGCGTGACTTCAGCTACGACTATTTTGGGTACAAAACTTTGGAAAAAAGCTACCTTATCCGTCTGGATGGAAAGGTAGTAGAGCGTCCACAACACATGCTCATGCGAGTAGCAGTGGGGATTCACCGCGAAGATTTGGATGCAGCGATTGAGACGTACGACTTACTATCCGAAAAGTGGTTTACACACGCCACCCCAACCCTTTTTAACGCAGGTACTCCAAAACCACAGCTCTCCTCCTGCTTCCTTTTGACCATGAAAGATGATAGCATCGATGGCATCTACGATACCCTGAAGTCTTGTGCTAAAATCTCTCAATCTGCGGGAGGCATTGGCCTTTCTATCCACAATATCAGAGCAAAGGGAAGCTACATCAAAGGTACCAACGGTGTATCCAATGGGATCGTACCTATGCTTCGAAACTTTGACATGACCGCCCGTTATGTGGATCAAGGCGGAGGAAAGCGAAAAGGAAGCTTTGCCATCTACTTAGAACCTTGGCACGCAGATATCAAGGACTTTCTTGAACTGCGAAGAAACCATGGTAAGGAAGAGATGCGTGCAAGAGATCTATTCTATGCCTTGTGGATCCCAGATCTTTTCATGCAACGAGTGGAGAACAACGAAGACTGGTCCCTTTTCTGCCCTAACGAAGCTCCAGGTCTTTCAGACTGCCATGGAGAAGAATTTGTAAGATTGTACGAAAAATACGAAAAGGAAGGAAAAGCCAGAGAAACAATCAAGGCTCAAGAACTTTGGTTTGAAGTATTGGAATCTCAAATCGAAACCGGTACCCCCTACATGCTCTACAAGGATGCCGCCAATGGAAAGTCCAATCAGCAGAACTTGGGAACAATCAAATCTTCTAACCTCTGCACCGAGATCATCGAATATACCGCTCCTGATGAAGTAGCAGTATGTAACCTTGCATCGATTGCCCTACCCAAATTTGTGATTGCTGGTGAAGATGGTGTGCTACGCTTTGACCACCAAAAACTATACGAGATCACTAAAGTGGCTACCCGCAACTTGAATAAAGTGATCGATATCAACTACTATCCAGTAGAGGAAGCTAGAAAGTCCAACTTTAGACACCGTCCCATTGGCTTGGGAATTCAAGGTCTAGCGGATGCATTTATTCTTTTGCGTATGCCTTTCGACTCCATAGAAGCAAGAGGCCTGAATGAAGATATCTTCGAAACCATCTACTACGCAGCGGTAGAAACTTCCATGGAGCTTGCAAAAACCCAAGGCACCTACGAAACCTACGAGGGCTGCCCTGCCTCCAAAGGAATTCTCCAGTTTGACATGTGGGGTGTTACTCCTAAATCTGGACGATACGATTGGGATTCTTTGAAAGAAAAAGTAAAGAAATTCGGCTTGCGGAACTCCCTCTTGGTAGCTCCAATGCCAACCGCTTCCACTTCTCAGATCTTGGGTAACAACGAATGTTTTGAGCCTTACACCTCAAACATTTATACAAGAAGAACACTTTCTGGAGAATTTATTGTAGTCAACAAGCACTTGATGAAAGATTTGATTGATTTGGGATTGTGGAATGATACCATGAGAAATCGTCTCATCTCTACCAATGGATCCGTTCTTTCTGTTCCTGGAATTCCACAAAATATCAAAGACCTCTACAAAACGGTCTGGGAGATCTCTCAAAAAATCATCATTGATATGTCGGCAGATCGTGGCGCCTACATTTGCCAGTCTCAAAGCATGAACATCTTCATGCAGGATCCAAACTTTGGTAAGCTAACCTCCATGCACTTCTATGCATGGAAAAAAGGACTGAAGACAGGCATGTACTACCTCCGCTCTCAAGCAGCAACGGCAGCAATCAAGTTTACCTTGGACAAGTCCCAGCTGGAGCAACCCCAAATGGAGAAGGCAAACGAAATGGAAAGCATAAAAACACAAAAGCAAGATTCCATCGCATGTTCCCTAGATGATCCAGAGGGTTGCGAGATGTGTGGAAGTTAAATCGATATTCTAGAGTTCATTAATGATTTAAGGCGTTTGATTTTATCAAACGCTTTTTTTTACCTAAAAACCATTTTCATGACTAAAGCAACATTACTCCAAAGACTCCAGCAATTAAGCCTTCAATCCAAAGCCAAATTTGGGATTCTCACTCCGCAACACATGGTGGAACATTTGATTCTAACCCTAAAAATGTCTGCAGGTAGAATCCAAATACCAGAAATCGTGCCGACAGAAAAACAGCTGGCTCAAAAACAGGCCTTACTATTTACAGATTTCCCATTTCCACAAGGCATCAAAGCTCCAGGATTGCCAGCCACCTTACTAGAACTTCGTTATCTAGATTTAGAAACCGCAAAAGCAGAACTAATAAAAAGCTATGAAGCTTACCAGCTGCTGTTTCAAGAAAATCCAACGAAGCATACTCCACACCCTAGATTTGGGCTGCTAAACTTCGACGAATGGCAACGATTCCATGCAAAACACATGAACCATCATTTGGGTCAATTTGACTGTTAAAAATTGGTCAACCTTCTTCTTTAGAAGCCTCTATGGAAGACACCCCTCCAGAGACCATAAACTTCATCACATCTGAGTTTTTGACCCCTTTGAGAGGGATAACCTTCTCTCGCTTAACCAAGAACACATTTCCAGATACATTGTAGCTATGTGGGAAATAAACCGCCACAAAGTCAGGTGCACCGACGGGAGTCATGTCCTCTTGCGTGATAAATCCAAGTCGCTTCACATGCTCAGAAACTTCTACCAGAACAGGAGAACTAAATTTCTTCTTTTCTCCTACAAACGCCCCTATCAAATCCTTGATGGACGTGTAGAGAAGGTTTACAAATGGGATTTTGAATACACCCCGCTCAAACCAATCAAACAGTGGCTTGGTAAAAAATAAGCTTGCCAAATACCCCACAAAAGTAATCAAAGCAAGGACCATTAAAATCCCAATTCCTGGTATGGGGACGGGGATTAGATTGTCAAGAAAAAGAAAAAGTTGATAGATTACATAGACCGTTACCGCCAATGGAGTAAGAAACAATAATCCTCTAAGGAAGTAAGAGAGGAGTTTTCGGTAGGTAAAAACCATAAATAAGGAATTTGAATAAGTTCAACAACGCATAAAACCAACAACAAACTCAATCCAGAAGTTTAATTTTAACAGAGCGATAGTAAATTACGCTCTCAGGATCGTGCGCTTGAAGCGCGATTGTTCCATGATCAAAGCGTTTTGGATCGGTACCAATAGTGCGCTTGGTGTCTGCAGACTCATCGTATTCCATCACCACTTTGCCATTGAGTGCTACCGAAATTTGGTCTCCCTTCACCACCACATGATAAGTATACCATTCCCCATCCTGTACGTACACCTCACGAACATCTTGCACGGCATAAAGGCTCGCTGACTTCCGCCAATCCGAATGGCTTTGATTTACCTGTACCTCATAGCCTTTTTGTGGCCAACCCGTTTCCTGGTAGGCCGTATGAATGAAGATCCCCGAATTGGCTTTGGGCATGGTCTTCACCTCCACCAGCAATTCGAAATTTTTAAAATCAGCATTGCCAACCTCCCCTACGTAAAAAGCATGTCCCCTAGGACCTGAGACTTTGAGCAGTTTGTCTTCGATAGAAAAGGACCCGGGGTTTTCAGAAATTTTCCAACCATTCAAGTTCTCACCAGAAAATAATTCAATCCATGAATTATTTTGTGCAATGGCAGTAGCATAGAGAAAAAAGAGGAGGAGTGTGAAAATAGTTTTCATAGCATTAGTGGAAAATGGTGAACACAATCAAGATAATTAAAATTTTAATGCATAAAAAAAAGCCCTGAATAAACTTCAGGGCTTTTTGTATAAAACTTTAGCTAATTAAAGGTCAATGCCCATAAATGACATGAATGCAATGCCCATCAATCCAGTAAGTAACATCGTAATTCCTAAACCTTTCAATCCATTAGGAACTTGTGAATACTTCAGACGTTCACGTATAGCTGCAAGCAAAACAATAGCCAACATAAAGCCAAAGCCAGATCCAAAGCCATACACTGCAGACTCAGCAAGAGTGTAATCCCGCTGTGCCATAAATAAACAACCCCCTAAGATCGCACAGTTTACCGCAATCAAAGGAAGGAAAATACCCAACTGTCCATACAATGCCGGAGAGAATTTTTCCACTACCATTTCCACCAACTGCACAATACCAGCGATAATCGCAATGAACATGATGAATCGAAGGAATGACAAATCAATGGGCGCCAAGCTGGCAGAAATCCAAGTTAACGCTCCCTCTTTCAATACAAATTCATTTAGAATCCAATTGAAAGGTACAGTAACACCCAATACAAACACTACTGCCGCACCGAGGCCAACGGCTGTGCTTACTTTTTTGGAAACAGCAAGGAAAGAGCACATTCCCAAAAAGTACGCGAAAATCATGTTATCAATGAAAATCGATCGAATACCTAAACTAAATAATTCCATGGTCAGCTTGTCTTAATTAATGTTCTACATAGCCTGTTTTGGTACGCTGTACCCAAACAATCAAACCCAAAATAATAAATGCACCTACTGGTGTCACCATCAAACCATTGGTAGCCAACTTGAAATCTGGGCCAAACCAACTGGAAACATACTCGAAAACAGGAACACCAAAAACTGCTCCAGAACCCCAAAGCTCTCGGAAAAAAGCCACCGTAAGGATAATCCATGAATAGCCAAGCGCAGATCCCAATCCATCAAGCATGGAATCGTAAGGCTTGTTGCCCATGGCAAAAGCTTCCAATCTTCCCATCACAATACAGTTGGTGATAATCAACCCAATAAATACAGAAAGTTCCTTGTACATATCGTAAGAGAAAGCTTTCAAAATCTCACTAACAATAGTTACAAGGGTAGCGACCACAGCCAATTGCACGATAATACGAACCCGAGCAGGAATCGTATTTCGCATCAAGGAAATCGCAAAGTTGGACAAGGCCACCACAAAGATTACGGAGATAGCCATGACCAAAGTAGGCTGCATTTGTGTGGTAACAGCCAAGGAAGAACAAATACCCAGAACTTGTACCGTTACTGGATTGTCATCTATAAGTGGGTCAGTAATTAATTTTTTTCTTCTCTTCGAAAGTAAAGCCTCCGAAGGCTTTATTACCACTTCCTTTTCTAATGTTTCAGTACTCATAAGGATATTAGTTAAATGAGTTAATGTTAAAGTGCAGCTACTGCTGCCTTTGGTGTTGATTTTGCTTTGATGTAGCCCTCATAGTAACCCATGTAAGCTTTAAGCATATTATTCACTCCATTTCCTGTGATTGTGGCACCGGACATGCCATCTACCTTATGCGCATCATCACCGTACTCTTTGCCCTCTCCTTTTTGCATCATCACGGTAACCAGGGCACCAGATTCATCAAAAATCTTTTTCCCAACATACCGCTCTTGTACTTTGGCTTCAGTGATTCGAGCACCTAGGCCAGGGGTCTCTGCAGCGTGAGCAAGGGTAATCCCTCCAATGGTGTTCATGTCTGTATCGAGGGCAAGATAACCCCAAATTGCATCCCAAAGACCTGCTCCATACATCGGGAAAATGTAAGATTCTACAGCTTGAGGATTGCCTTCCGCATGGAAGATAAATACAGGATAGACTCGCTCTTCAGCCGGCTTCTTGTAATCCTTCGCGATTTCAACCTTTTCTGCACTTACTCCCTCTGAGGTAATTTCTTTCCCAGTAAGGTCCACTACAGT
>SXYU01000074.1 GCA_005788235.1 Cytophagales bacterium | reverse complement strand
TCAAGAAGATTTGGCTGAAAAAATCAGTGCAAACCTTGAAGTAAGTAAGGAACAGTTTCTTGAGCTCCTGCAGGACTCTGTTTACATCCGCAAGTTTGGATTTGAAGAAGAGACCGTCATGAGCATGTTCATTCCCAATACTTACGAGTTTTGGTGGAATACGAGTGCAGAAGAACTCTTTGAACGAATGCATAAGGAGTACCAAAATTTTTGGACTGAAGCACGCAGTCAAAAAGCACAGACTTTGAGGCTAAGCAAGGAGGAGGTCAGCACCTTGGCTTCCATTGTGCAGGCAGAAAGTCAAAAATCCGATGAGCGGCCCAGAATTGCCGGAGTCTATCTCAATCGACTACGCATCGGCATGCCTTTGCAGGCGGATCCAACTCTAGTTTTTGCAGCAGGAGACTTCAGCATCAAGCGCCTTACTGCCAAACAAATGGCGATCGACAGTCCTTACAATACCTACAAATATGCGGGGCTTCCTCCTGGACCGATCAACCTACCGGATATCAATTCCTTGGATGCGGTATTAAATTTCGAGAAGCACAGCTACCTTTATTTTTGTGCTAAGGAGGATTTTTCGGGCTATCATTCCTTTGCAGTAGGCTACGAGGAACACCTCTCCAATGCCCGTCGCTACCAGCGTGCCTTAAATACAGCCAACATCTACTGATATGTTTAAAGCAAAAACACAAATTCGAGTTCGCTACGCTGAAACAGATCAGATGGGCTTTGTCTATTATGGTAATTACGCCATGTATTTTGAAGTGGCGCGGGTGGAAGCCATGCGGGCGGTGGGATTTTCCTACCGAGAGATGGAAGATAGCGGCATCTTGATGCCTGTATTGGAAAGCCATATTACCTACCTCAAGCCGGGCAAGTACGATGACCTGCTTACCATCCACACGGTGATTCCAGAGCTTCCCAACGTGAAAATTCGCTTTGAGTACCAAGTGAGCAATGCAGCGGGGGAGCAAATCGTGAGAGGATGGACTACCTTGGCCTTTATTCGAAAGGAAAACCACCAACCTACCCGTCCTCCAAAAAGCTTGATGGAGCTGATGAACCCCTATTTTAACTAAGCCATCACTAGTGAAACTCAAGGAAAGAATTGCTAAGTGGAGAATCCGGTTTCAGCTAAAAGCGCGTGCCTTGAAAAAAATCCACTTCGGAAGTCAAAGCAAAAATCTGTACGATGTACTGCGAATTTTTATTCAGCAGCTCAAAAAACATGACATCAACGAGCGAGCTGGTTCCATGGCATTCAGCTACACGATTGCCTTGTTTCCACTCCTGCTTTTTTTGCTCAACCTCGTTCCTTACCTGCAGCTTTTTTTTCCTTTAGTGACGACGGCCAATATCCTTTCCTTTGTGCAGGGGATCATGCCTGCCGATGTGTATGGCACCATCGAATCTACCCTATTGGACATCATTTCCAAGCCGCGACAAAGTCTACTTTCTTTGGGTTTTTTCTTTGCCCTTTTTGCCTCTACGCAGGGGGTGGTGTCGATGATGAATTCGTTTAATGCGGTATATAAAACCAAGGAAAATCGAGGCTGGCTTAGTAGCAGAGGCATTGCAATCGCCATTGTACTCGCCTTGGTAGTGACGGTATTGGCAGCAAGTTCTGTCATGATAGTGGGTAGCTTCTTGATTACAGAATTAAAGGAAACGCAGCTATTTTCTAGTGGATTTGTGATCTTTTTGTTTAATGCTTTGAAGTTTTTTATTCTTCTAGCAGTATTTTACCTGACCTCCGCCTTTATCTTCCGATTTGCCCCAGCGATTCACGACAAGTGGCATTTTTTCTCTACCGGAGCAAAACTTGCTGGACTATTAATCACGCTGTCTTTTTATGGGTTTATTTTCTACTTGGAAAACTTTGCGAGTTACAACAAGCTGTACGGGTCCATCGGCACTATCATCGCCTTGATGCTCTGGCTCTACCTTACCTCGGTGATTGTGCTAGTTTGCTTTGAGGTAAATGTGAGCTTTGATTTGGCAGAGGAGAAGCAGCGGCAGCGGGACAGCTTGAAAAAGATGCTGGGCAAGCCTTCCGGAAACTGATTCTTCTATTTCCCTAAACTTCGGTTTTCCTTTTTGTCGGTAATTTTGGTGCTAGGGTTAGCGAATAGGGTTTGGTTAAAATTTAAGGTCAAAAAATCAGGTACTTACGATAAAAAGAAGAAAAGAAGTTGGCATAACTCGTTAAACCCCCTATTTTTGCACACTCGATGACCTCTCGACACGATTTAGAGGAGTGGCAGAGTGGTCGATCGCGGCGGTCTTGAACACCGTTGTACCGTGAGGTACCGGGGGTTCGAATCCCTCCTCCTCTGCATAGAAGTTAAAAACCCTTGTAAACATCAGATTTACAAGGGTTTTACTTTTTAATGAATTGACTAGGTGGCTAGTTGGTGGGTAAACCTGGTTTAACATTGTTTTTTTAGTCGTGACAACTTCAAATAGGAAGTTAAGAAAGAAACCAATCGTATCCTGTGTATTTCATGATTGAAAGCTATTTCAGTGAAACCTAGCCTAGAGGCTGTTCTTTAGGGCCTCAATCTCAAGTGGGATTGTCTATCTATTTTATCGGGTACATTTTAAAATTTTGGGCATCAAAATACTTGATCCGATTTGGAATGGTTTGCAAAATTGTCTCCTTCAGCGTTGAGCTAATCCGGTCAGACCGATATCGAAGCGCCATATACAAAAGATAGGTCTCAGCTACATCTTCTCTTTTAGGATTATCACGAGCATAAGTAGAGATGAAACTAGGGTCTAAGTTTTGCGAATTGATCCAGCCTTTTGAAGCAGCGTGATCCTCGTCAAGTGAGGTGTGTGCTGCTTCATGAACTAATGTTTCTTCCAATATCCCGTCTTTTTCATAGAGAGTTGATTGACCAGTATGTATGAGGAGATTATTGTTTCCGCCACCAAAAGGATAAGTTCCCAGGTGAATCCATGAGGTTTTTACCTGGCTACGCAAAGTTGTTGGAAGTTTGCCGAATACCTCAGCATATTTTAAGGCTTGAGTTTCAGCATCTGCTACATTTTTGAATTCAGGGTTAATCTGAATTTCTATTGTCAGACCATCGGCATAGTTGGCATTGAAAATAAAAGGATTTACCGTGATCCAATCATTAACTCTTCTGTCAAACATGGTCCTTTTAGCCTGACCAGCATACGTAAGAGTTTTGAATGTGGATGGATCTGCACTTGTAATTATATCAGGATCCAAAAAAATAGTACCACTAAACGGAGGAGTTAATTGAACCTTTGGAACAGCCGGTTCGGTTTCACTCTTACTACAAGAAACTAGAACTAGTAGTAGACCATACAACATTAAGTTTAGTACTGGTTTCATCAGATAAGCGATTTTCTGTCTCGTTTATTTTATAATGCTAATTGAATTTACTACGTGGTATTTGATTCCAACCACGACATGCTTGTATTCTGCAAAATCTATGTTGACAGGAAGCTTCCACTAGTATTTTTTTCGAGCTAATGGGTCATATATAATCAAAGCTAAACCTACTTCAATATATTCCAACAAATGATATTTTCAAAGTTTCTGCATGCTGAAGCTATTGGGATGCAAACCCATAATTGCTATTCACTACTTGGTAAAGGCAGACGGAAAGTAAGGATTCGAATACCTCCAACTTTTTGGTGCTAGCCCAAATACAG
>SXYU01000073.1 GCA_005788235.1 Cytophagales bacterium | reverse complement strand
TCAATCGATTCACTATGAAATCCTCAGTCACTAATTTCTCCTTTTGCATAGTCCTTCTTTTGGCTGCATGGCTTACCTCTTGTAGCGGATCAACGGAAAAAAAGGAAGCAGAAGAAGGAAAACAAGTAGTAGATGATGCCCCTAAAAAGACCATTTTATTTTTTGGGAATAGCCTGACCGCAGGCTATGGAATTGACCCGGAAGAATCCTTTGCAGGGCGAACTCAAACCCGCTTGGATAGCTTGAAAAAAGAGTATCGCGTAATCAATGGAGGTTTGAGTGGGGAAACTACCGCTGGCGGACTCAGCCGATTGGACTGGTTTTTGGAAGAGGAGCCTTATTTATTTGTGCTGGAACTGGGTGGCAACGATGGATTACGCGGGATTGCACTCACCGAAACCAAGAAAAATCTCCTAGCCATTGTAGACAAGGTTCGATCCAAATATCCTGACACCAAGATCATCCTTGCAGGCATGCAGATCCCACCGAATATGGGACAAGAATACACCGAAGAATTCAAAGCCATTTACCCTGCCGTGGCAAAGGAAAAAAACATTGAGTTGATTCCCTTTCTTTTGGAAGGTGTGGCTGGAGATCCGGACTTAAATCTTCCAGATGGAATCCATCCTACAGCAGAAGGGCATCGCATGGTGATGGAAACCTTATGGCCCTACATTTCAAAAGCCCTTTAAACTTTAGGTTTCCTAAGTTGCTAAGTAATTGCTAGTTTAGTTCTCTATTCAACCCTATTCTTTTATGTCTTTACAAATCAAAGAAACCCAAGATAGCTACGACGTAATCATTGTTGGTTCGGGAGCTGGTGGAGGCATGGCCTCTAAAATTCTTTCCGAGGCCGGACTTTCTGTGGCAGTTGTAGAAGCAGGTGGAGATTTTGACCCTGCCAAGGAAGAAGATCGAACCCAACTTCGCCCACCCTGGGAATCTCCCAGAAGGGGTGCTGGTACCAAAATCCGCCCTTTTGGAGATTTTGATCAGGCCATCGGAGGATGGGAGATTGAAGGCGAGCCCTACACCCGCAAGGATGGAACTCAATTTGACTGGTTCCGATCCCGGATGGTGGGTGGACGAACCAACCATTGGGGGAGAATCTCCCTTCGCTTTGGGCCCAATGACTTCAAGCGTGCTAGTATCGATGGACTTGGTCACGATTGGCCAATAGGCTACGAAGACTTGAAACCCTACTACGACAAAGTAGACAAGCTAATCGGGGTTTTTGGTTCTAAGGAAGGAATTTTTAATGAGCCAGATGGCTTTTTCCTCCCTCCTCCCAAGCCAAGACTGCACGAGCTTTTTATCAAAAGAGGGGCAGATAAAGCAGGAATACCCATGATTCCTGGAAGACTTTCCATGCTTACCCGACCCATCAATGCGGAGCGGGGAGTTTGTTTCTTCTGCAATCAATGCAACCGGGCCTGCCAGGCCTATGCAGATTTTTCCTCAGGTACTTGCCTGATTCATCCTGCTATGAAAAAAGGAAAGGTAGACTTATTTACCTATTCCATGGTCAGAAAAGTAACTACAGATGAAACGGGCAAAGCCAACGGTGTGTCCTTTGTCTCCAAGATAGACCGGAAAGAATACAAATTAAAATCTAGGGTAGTGGTATTGGGAGCCTCTGCCTGTGAGTCTTCCCGGATCCTTATGAATTCCAAGTCCAAGGCACATCCTGATGGAATAGGAGCAGACTCGGGCGTATTGGGCAGGTACCTCCATGACTCCACTGGAGCCAGTCGCATGGGTATTCTACCCGACCTGATTGACCGAGATCGCTACAACGAGGATGGTGTAGGCGGAATGCACATGTACACCCCTTGGTGGAAGGACAACAAGCAATTGGACTTCGCCCGTGGCTACCACATTGAGTATTGGGGAGGAATGGGACAGCCTGCCTACGGAGCAGGAGGCAGCATGGATAGTATGCGGAAGTACCTCAAAGATGAATTTGGGAACCCTAGCCCAAATGGGGGCTATGGAGTAGGTCTCAAAAAAGACATTCGTAGAATCTATGGATCTACCTTGGGAATGTCTGGCCGCGGGGAAAGTATTCCCCAGTACAACAACTATTGTGAAATCGACCCGAATGTAGTCGATACCTATGGAATTCCAGTCCTTCGTTTTCATTACAATTGGACAGACCAGGAGATCAAGCAGGCCAAGCACATGCAAGATACCTTTGAGGAGATATTGACCAATGCAGGAGCAACACTCCTAGGCACCAAACCGGGCCCAGAAAGTATGTATGGACTTGCAGCCCCAGGACGAATTATCCACGAAGTAGGCACTACGCGAATGAGCAACGATCCCAAAACTGGTGTCGTTAGTTCCAATTGCCAAGTACATGCCTGCAAAAACCTATTTGTGGTGGATGCAGGACCCTTTGTATCCCAAGCAGATAAAAATCCAACCTGGACGATTTTAGCCCTGTCCTGGAGAACCTCGGACTACATCATCGAACAGCTCAAACAAAAAAATATCTAGGCCATGAATAGAAGAGAAAATCTAAAGCTACTCTTTGCAGGCTCAATTGGAGCCGGCTTGCTACTGGGCTGCGAGCCAGAGCAGGTCAAACTTGAAGGAGCGGTCCTTGGAACACCCGGAGGGCGCACAGAAGAAGAAAAAGTACGCGATTCGAAATTGCTTGCAGAGCGATTTTTTACAGAGGAAGAGCTTAAAAAAATCTCGACCCTTGTGGACATCATTCTGCCCGCAGACGAGCAATCTCCCGCTGCCACTGCACTTGGGGTTCCTGATTTTATCGAATTTATGATGAAAGACCAGCCCAATATGCAAACACCCATGAGAGGTGGCCTGATGTGGTTGGACTTTGAGGCAGAGGAAAAATTCAGCAAGCCTTTCAACTCTTTGGAAACTGCACAAATAATGGAGATCGTGGATTTGGTGGCTTGGCCAGAGAAAGCAAGCGAGGACTACCAAGGAGGCGTACGTTGGTTCAATATGCTCCGCAATCTCACTTGTTCCGGGTACTTTTCTACCCAAGAAGGATGGAAATACATGGGCTATCAAGGCAACGTGCCTAACGTTTGGGATGGAGTTCCTGCCGCTGTACTCACCAAGCATGGCTTGGCAAATCCAGACAAGTATGCTGGAGTTTACCTCAAACCAGAGGAACGAAGTAAAGTTGCCGTCTGGGATGAAGCCGGCAACTTGATCGGCTAAGAATTAGCATTTTCACACATTACCTTTTTCTACCTATTCCGTTTGGAAAACGGTCCCGTAACCTTTTACCCCAATAACTAATCGCTTTATCTAATTTTGGATTCGAATCCATTCTGAATTCCTAACTTAAAGTTCTTATTCAACCCACTATGAAAAAATCAATCCTTGCCCTCCTGCTTGTTGGCGGGTTCCTATCCCTTAAAGTTGGTGCTCAAACCATCCCAGCAACTTCAGAAAAAGCACTTCAGGAGTCCATAAACAAGCATAAAGCCCTTCTTTCTTCTTCACCTCTGGTAGATTTCAAAGCCAAAAATGTAGGGCCTACCAACATGTCTGGACGAATCATTGACATTGAAGTGGCTTCAAATCCAAATACTTTTTATGTGGCTGCAGCTTCAGGTGGGGTTTGGAAAACCACTGACAATGGACAATCCTTTGCTCCGATTTTTGACCATCAAGCGGCATTGGGCATTGGTGCCATGGCCCTGTCCAAATCCAACAATGACGTACTCTGGGTGGGAACAGGAGAAAATAATTCCAGTAGATCCACCTATGCAGGTGCAGGTCTTTACAAATCTGTCGATGGCGGTAAAAGCTGGCAAATGATGGGCTTACTTCACTCTCAGCACACTGGACAAATTCAAATTCACCCGACCAATCCCGACATCGTATGGGTGGGTTCCATGGGTGGATTGTATTCCAAAAACAAAGAAAGAGGCCTATACAAGACCATA
>SXYU01000072.1 GCA_005788235.1 Cytophagales bacterium | reverse complement strand
GAACAGATTTAAGCGATGTATCCATGAAAATCTTAGTCCTAGATAATTACGATTCATTCACCTACAACTTGGTGTACCTGATCCGTCAACTGGGTTATGGGCAACAATTGGACATTCGTCGGAACGATGCCTTTGCCCTCGATGAGGTGGAGGAGTTTGATAAAATACTCCTTTCTCCAGGACCTGGAATTCCTGAGGAAGCAGGCCTGATGCCTGCCTTATTGCAACGCTTTGGATCAACTAAATCCATCCTAGGAATTTGCTTGGGCCATCAAGCCATTGCAGAGGCCTTCGGTGGAAAGCTCCACAACCTAGCAGAAGTGCAGCATGGGGTTGCAGCCACCTTTACGGTAGTTCCCGATCGACTATTTACTGGATTACCTAGCCACTTTGCCGTAGGCCGCTACCATTCTTGGGTAGTGGATGAAGCGCATCTACCTACTGACTTGGAGGTGATAGGCCGTAGTCCAGACCAACAGATCATGGCAATTCGCCACAAGCAACATGACCTGCGTGGGCTTCAGTTTCACCCAGAAAGTATCCTCACGGAATACGGATCCCAGTTGATCCAAAATTGGCTTCAATCCTAACCCGATCTCAATCCATCGATGAAAGACATACTAAATCACCTCATTGCACACAAGACGCTTACCCAACAACAGGCGAAGGAGGTATTGAAAAATCTGGCTATCGGATCGTATCCGAGTAGTCAAGTGGCCGCCTTTATGACGGTATTCCTAATGCGTAGCATTACGGTAGAGGAACTCCGTGGTTTCCGGGAAGCCATGCTCGAACTTTGCGTACCCATCGACCTTTCAGAGTACGATGCTATGGACCTTTGCGGTACGGGAGGCGATGGCAAAGACACCTTCAATATCTCGACGCTTTCCTCTTTTATTGTAGCCGGCGCAGGGCAGACGGTGGCCAAGCACGGCAATACGGGTGTTTCCTCTATTTGTGGTTCCTCCAACTTGCTGGCCCATTTTGGATACGAGTTTAGTGCGGATACCGACCAGTTACGGCGTAGCTTGGATCAAGTGGGACTCTGCTTCCTACATGCCCCGCTTTTTCACCCTGCCATGAAAAGTGTGGCTCCCATTCGAAAGGAACTTGGGGTGAAGACCTTTTTCAATATGCTCGGACCTATGGTCAACCCAAGTTTTCCGCGCAAGCAATTGGTTGGGGTGTTCAGCTTGGAACTAGCTCGACTCTATGGCTACCTCTACCAGGAAACAGAGGGTCGATTTGCGATCTTGCATGCCCTAGATGGCTACGATGAAATATCGCTCACCGGACCCTTCAAAATGATTACCAATACGGGTGAGAAACTCTACCATCCCCAAGGCCTTGGCTTGGAGCAACTTTCTCCAGAGAGTATACTGGGAGGGACTACGATTGCTGAGTCTGCGCGTATTTTTGAGCAGGTGCTTCGCGGAGCGGGTAGCGCTGCGCAAAATCAGGTAGTGATTGCCAATGCCGCCGCTGCATTGGTGACCGCTCGCGAAGGGCTTGGCTTTGAAGAAGCAATTGACCTAGCCAAAGAAACACTCCTTAGCGGCAAAGCCCTTCGTGTCTTCACGGGATTGATTCAACCTCAAACCTTCGTTTCCCTCAATTAAGTTGATCCTGATGAATACCCTAGAAAAAATCATTACCGATAAGTACTTGGAAGTGGAAGCACGAAAGCAGTTGTTTCCTGCTGCTGTTTTGGAAAAAAGCAGCGCTTTTTCAAGAACTCCAATTTCCTTAAAGTCATTTCTACTAGACCCAATCAAGTCTGGGATCATCACTGAGTTTAAACGAAAATCTCCCTCCAAAGGATTGATCAACGGTACTTCCTCCGTGGAAGCGGTGTGCAAGGGATATGAACTGGCAGGAGCCTCCGCGCTATCGGTACTAACAGACCAAGATTACTTCGGTGGTTGCACGGAAGACTTAGAATTAGCGAGAAATCAGGTGGCTATCCCTATTTTACGAAAAGACTTTGTGGTGGATGAGTACCAAATCCTGGAAGCCAAGGCCATGGGTGCTGATTGTATTTTACTCATCGCCGCTGCTTTGTCCCCAGAAAAGGTCAATTCTTTAGCCTCCTTTGCCCAAAGTCTAGGACTTGAGGTGCTGATGGAAGTGCATAATTTGGAGGAGTTGGAGCAGTCATTTTGTGAACCCCTGGATGTGGTCGGTGTGAACAACCGAAATCTGAAAAATTTCGAGGTCTCTTTGGATACTTCCCTAGAGCTAGTGGCTCGCATTCCAAACCAGGTGGTTAAAATTTCAGAAAGTGGAATTTCGGATCCAGCTACTTTGGTGGCTTTCCGAAAGGCAGGCTTTGATGGCTTCTTGATTGGAGAAAATTTTATGAAAACCTCCAGTCCAGAGCAGGCAGCAATGGACTTTATCTTGGAGTTTAGACGCTTGATGAAGGATCAAACCCTTGGGTTAGCAGATTATGGAAATTAAAGTGTGCGGTATGCGGGAGCGAGCCAATTGTCTTCAATTGGCTACAACAGTAGTTCCAGATTGGATGGGCTTGATTTTCTATTCCAAATCCCCTCGACTGGTGTCCTCTGAAAGCGCCTATTGGTTGATTGACATACCACTAAAAAAAGTAGGCGTTTTTGTAGGGGAAATCCAGTCGGAAATTCGTCGCAAATCCACCTTATTTGGTCTTTCGGCGCTGCAGCTGCATGGAGGAGAATCTGTGGAGGAGGTAAGGCAACTGAAGGAGGATACCGAATTAGAAATTTGGAAGGTATTTGGTGTTGGGGAGAATCTAGACTGGAAATTAATGGAAGATTTTGTTCCCTATGTAGATCGATTTCTATTTGATACGGCTACTGCGAGTAGGGGAGGGTCGGGAAAAAAATTTGATTGGGGACTCCTGAAAGGCTATCCTTTTGAAAAAGGTTTTTTCCTTGGTGGAGGATTGAGATTGGAACATGCAGCTGAAATTTTAGAGTTGAGCATAGACATTCCTCAGCTGCTGGGAGTGGATCTCAACTCAGGTTTTGAACTGGCCCCAGGGCTAAAAGATTTGGCTGCCTTACAGGTATTTAAACAAGAATTAACGAAGTAAATCAGTGGAAGATGAAAACTAGCGAGAAGATGATACAAGTTGACGAAAAAGGATTTTATGGAAGTTTTGGAGGTGCCTACATCCCTGAGATGTTGTATCCGAATGTGGAGGAGCTCCGAGAAAACTGGGAAGCAATTGTGGCAAACCCGACCTATCAAGTAGAGTTTCAAAGCCTGCTCAAGGACTTTGTGGGTCGCCCCACACCGCTCTATTTTGCAGCTAGACTTTCCGAAACTTTTGGAGCCAAGATTTACCTCAAGCGGGAAGACCTCTGTCATACAGGAGCGCACAAGGTCAATAATACCGTAGGCCAGATTATCCTCGCGAAGAAGCTAGGCAAAAAGCGCATCATTGCTGAGACAGGGGCGGGACAGCACGGCGTGGCTACGGCAACGGTATGTGCATTGATGGGTATGGATTGTACCATCTACATGGGAGAACTAGACATCAAGCGGCAGCGTCCCAATGTGGAGCGCATGCGCATCCTTGGTGCCAAGGTTGTGCCTGCCGTGTCGGGTTCAAAAACCCTAAAAGATGCCACCAACGAGGCCATGCGAGCCTGGATTGCAGATCCAGTGGGTACACATTACATCATCGGTTCGGTGGTGGGACCTCATCCTTATCCGGAGATGGTGGCACGATTTCAGTCCGTCATCTCGGAAGAGATCAAATGGCAGCTGAAGTTAAAAGAAGGTAGGGAAAACCCAGATCTCGTGATTGCTTGTGTGGGAGGGGGCTCCAATGCGGCAGGAGCATTTTACCATTACTACAATGAGTCTTCAGTGCGATTGATCGCTGTGGAGGCAGCAGGACATGGGATTCATTCCGGCAAGTCTGCTGCCACATCCGTGTTGGGTACTCCGGGAATTTTGCATGGTTCAAAAACCTTGCTGATGCAAACAGACGATGGTCAGGTGATTGAGCCTCATTCCATCTCTGCAGGCTTGGATTATCCTGGGATAGGCCCAGTGCATGCTCATTTGCATGAAATTGGACGGGCGGAGTTTGTCGGGGTAGAGGATGAGGATGCGATGAAAGCAGGCATCCTGCTGAGTCGAACGGAGGGAATCATTCCTGCCATCGAAACAGCTCATGCCATTCATGCCCTGAATCAAATCTCATTTAATCCAAACGACCTCATCGTCATCAACCTTTCCGGAAGGGGAGATAAGGATTTGGAAACCTACATCCAATGGGGGAATTATTGAAAGGTGGCGCTCTAAAGAATCGCCACCCATCCCTTTTCAACTACGCCTTGATCTTATGAATCGAATAGACTATTTATTTCAAACCAAAAAAGAGCGGGTGCTCTCCATCTATGTGACGGCAGGTTTCCCGAGCCTAGAGGACACCTTGCCCGTAATGGAGGCTATCCAGGCAGCAGGAGCCGATATTATTGAAATAGGCTTGCCCTACTCAGATCCTATTGCAGATGGGCCCACTATCCAAGAGAGCAATACCATCGCTTTAGAGAATGGGATGAGCATCAAAAAACTATTTGCTCAACTGCTAGGCTTCCGTGCTAAAATCCATCTTCCCGTCGTGCTGATGGGGTACCTCAACCCAATCATCCAATATGGCGTGGAGGAGTTTTGCAAGAAATGCAAGGAGCTAGGAATCGATGGATTGATCCTTCCGGACTTACCCATGAGCCATTACTTGGAGGAGTACAAAGAGTTGTTTGAGCGCTATGGACTGTTCAATATTTTCTTGATTTCTCCTCAAACCTCTGAAAAGCGAATTCGAGAAGTGGATGAGCATTCTAGGGGGTTTATCTACATGGTCTCTTCCCACGCCATTACGGGCGCCAAGTCGGAGATCTCACCAGAGCAGGAGCAGTATTTTGAGCGGGTAGCTGGGATGAATCTTTCAAATCCATGCCTTATTGGATTTGGGATTTCGGATGCGGCTACTTTCCAACTTGCTTCACGCTACAGTCAGGGAGCGATCATTGGGTCCGCATTTATCAAGAATATAAAAAATTCAAAAAATCTAAATCAGGACATCGATTCCTTTATTCGAGCAGTTATTGGTTAATTCTATCCAAGGTGAGCATTGGGGTTTTGAATTAGGTTGTCCCGACTGAAATCCCTGCGTAACTTAGCTTTCAGTAATCAAATTATCCGATTACTAGTTTGTCCTTTTTTAAAGGGAAAAGTGTAGGAAAATTAAGTCGTGGATTTGTGCAACAGCCATAGCTT
>SXYU01000071.1 GCA_005788235.1 Cytophagales bacterium | reverse complement strand
GTGCAACAACTTGAAGATGGCAGCCTACTGATCTCTGATGATGTCGCAAATTGCATTTACCGTTTGAGCTATCCCAAGCAATAGTATTGCAAGCTGAGAGCGAAAAACCACCTTAGTCAAAAAAAAGGCTGTCTCTCGACAGCCTTTCGTTATTTAAGCCAATCTGGCTTGGTAGTATCCACTTCAGCTTTTAGCTGGTTCAGTAAATTGTAGAGTCCAAAATAGGTACGGTTGATATACAAACCGTGTTTGGAGCCTCTCGCCTGCCTTGAACTTCTAAACATTTTGTCATTGGTGATCCGATCCCCAAGCAAGAAGATTTGTTCGAAGTAATTGTCCTCCGCAAAATCAAAGTGATCCACATGAAAAGGCTGACCAAGCAAAGAAATCATTTCTGTAAATATGCTTTTGAAATAGGCTTTTTCCTCTTCCGTATCCTTATCAGAAATAAATTCAAGCCCATAAAAGATTTGATCCAATTCTTCCGGATTCATCACCAATTCCCGCTTAATCAAAGCAAAATAACCCTGGTAAAAATCTTCAGGAATCACCTTGACACAACCAAAGTCTATAATCCCAAGGGTTCCATCCTCTTGAATGATAAAGTTCCCCGGATGGGGATCAGCATGAACCTGCTTTAAGTTATGCACCTGGTGGTGGTAAAAATCCCACAAGGCTTGTCCAACTTGGTTTCTAAGTGCTTGGCTGGGATTGGTATCCATCCATTCTTTGATGTGCTTGCCTGCAATCCAATCCATGGTAATGATTCGTTCCGAGCTCAGTGAATCGTAGTATTTAGGGAATCGAATGTTGGGAATGTGATCACAAGCTTCAGAGATCTCACGTGATCGAGCTATTTCCAGATGGTAATCGGTCTCTTCAAGCAAGCGTTCTTCTACCTCACTCATGTAGTGGTCCAATTCCTTCTCATTCATGTTGAGCAATCGCAAGGCAAATGGTCGTACCAATCTCAAATCTGAACTTACCGAGTCTGCAATGCCTGGATATTGAATTTTTACAGCAAGTGTCTTCCCTTGGGTAGTAGCTTGATGTACCTGTCCAATGGAAGCTGCATTGACAGCAGAGCGAGTAAAGGTGTCAAATAACTGATCAGGAGTTTTCTGGAAGTGCTTTTGAAAGGTCTTGACCACCAGCGGAAAGGATAAGGGAGGCGCAGAATACTGAGCCATTGTAAACTTATCTTGATAGGCCCGCGGTAGCAAATTTTTATCCATGGACATCATCTGAGCTACTTTCAAAGCTGAGCCCTTTAGCTCGCTGAGGGAGTTGTAGATGTCTGTAGCATTGTTTTGGTGCAACTCCTCTCGGTTAAGCGTGGGGTTTACCATCTTTTTGGCGTAGTGCTTCATGTAATTCCCCCCTACCTTCGCTCCCGTAGAAATAAATTTGGCAGCCCGTTGAACTTTAGAGACAGGGATGGAACCCTGCTCTTTTACCTGCTTAGACATGAATTATTTATGTTGGTAGAGAAACTTAGCAAAATCCAGAAAGGAATCCAATGCGCTTTTTCCCATCAAATCAAAGGCTAGATTAACTGATTTTTCGATGGCTGCATCTGTTTTTTCAAATCTTGGACTTCTGTCATCTATCCAGTAGCGAAATACGAAGCCTACCTGCATCCAAAGAGCCTCATCGTATTTTTCGGAAATAAAAGGCCTGCTTGCTATTTCCTGTGTTTCTTTTCCTTCCAAGATCAGTTCAGAAGCGAAATCACTAAACTTCTCTTTGAAGTCTTTAGTGTCTTTAGGTAGCGTCTTAAAGGTGCTAGCCTTGTCCTGGTAGAGGCAAAGTAGATAGGATCTATTTTTCTTCAATTCCTCAATCCACGTATACAAGAAGGCAAGGAATTTTTCTCGTACCGAATATTCCTTATACACCTCCTGATCCTCCAATTGACGTTGTGTTTCTACAAATAAAGCCACCCAAATAGCAGACTTTACCGCCTCAAAAGAGGTAAAATAGTTGTAAACCTCCTCTTCTTTGATTTTTAAATCTTTGGCAAACTTAAAAATGGAAGCAGGTTCTTTACCATGCTCGAGAACATGCGCTACAAATCCATCCACTATCGCTTGTCTGTAGTCTCTTTTGCTTGTTTTTTTACTTTTTGGTGGTTCCATTTGGATTCAATACGTATAGCCTGATAACACAAAAGGAGGCATTCAGGTTTGCTGAAAACAAAAAAAAGTCGGAATTCTTTTCCGACTTTCTCGTTCCGAACACCTACAGTTAAGCACTCACCTTTTCTACCACCAAATTATGGTTGGTGTAGATACAAACATCTGCTGCGATATGTAAACTTTCACGAACCATCTCCTCAGCAGATAGCTGCGGGGCAAATTTCTTCATCGCCCGAGCTGCAGATTGTGCATACACACTACCCGAACCGATGGTAGCAATCTCCATATCAGGCTCAATCACATCCCCATTTCCTGAGATAATCAAAATATCGTCTTTGTCTGCCACGATCATCATGGCCTCCAAGCGGCTGAGCATGCGATCCATGCGCCAGTCCTTCGCTAGCTCCACGGCCGCACGCTTCATGTTATTCCCAAATGCACCTAGCTTTTCTTCAAACTTGTCCAATAAGGTAAAGGCATCGGCAGTAGAGCCTGCAAATCCCGTAACAATTTTACCACCTTGAAGCACTCTGATTTTTTTCACCGTGCTCTTCGCAACTGTATTACCAAGGGTGGCTTGCCCATCGGCACCGATAACTACCTCTCCATTGTGCCGAATGGCTACTACCGTAGTGGATTTAATTTTTTCCATGGAAAATTTATTTTCTAGTATCCAAATTTAGAATCCTAGTTTAAGATGCATTTCAAAAACCATACAAAAACAAAAAGTCCTGTTTAAAGAGGACTTTTTGACAACTTTAATTTTAGATAAGGATTCGAACCGGATCTTCCAGAAGCCCTTTCAGGGTTTGAAGGAAGGCAGATCCCACAGCTCCATCGACTACTCGGTGATCACAGGAGAGCGTCACCTTCATCACATTGCCAATTTTCATTTGGCCATCCTTGACGATAACCGTTTCCTTGATCCCGCCTACTGCTAGGATACAGGCATCTGGAGGGTTGATGATGGCGGTAAACTCATCGATGCCAAACATTCCCAAATTGGAGATGGTGAAGGTATTTCCTTCCCAATCCTTGGGTTGTAGTTCTTTGTTTTTAGCCTTTTGACCTAAAGATTTGGCTTGATTCGAAATCTGGCTTAGCGATAGCTGATCTGCAAATCTGATCACAGGAACCAAGAGTCCCTCTTCTACTGCTACCGCCATGCCGATATGGATGTGGTCGTTGTAGCGGATTTTATCTCCAAGCCAGCTGGAGTTCACCTTGGGGTTTTGACGCAACGCCGCTGCTGATGCTTTAATGACCAAGTCATTGAAAGAAATCTTTGCAGTACCAAACTCGTTCATGCTCTTTCTTGCCTCGATCGCCTTGTCCATGTTGATCTCCATAGTCAAGTAGAAATGTGGTGCAGAATATTTGCTCTCTGCCAATCGCTTGGCTATGGTTTTACGCATTTGAGAAACCTTCTCTTCAGTGAAGCTCTCTTGACCAAGTGCTGGAGCAACTCCTACTGGGCTTGAAGCTGCCTGAGGGCTAGCTGGAGCAGCTGCGGGCACAAAGGTTTCAATATCTCGTTTGACAATACGTCCACCTTCACCGCTACCAGCTACTTGACGAATGTCTATTCCTGTTTCACTGGCTATTTTTTTGGCTAATGGAGAGGCCTTAACACGCTCATTTACAGCTAAACTAGCCACTACTGCCACAACTGGCGCTTGAGACACCATTGGAGCAAGTGCTACTGCAGCTACAGGCGCAGCAGGACTAGCAACTTCAGCAGGAGCTGCTGTGGATCCTCCTCCTTGATGGGCAGCCAAAAGGCTCTTAAAATCAGCACCCTTTTCTCCTATCACTGCGATAACCCCTTCTACAGGCACACTTCCACCAGCTTCTACACCAATGTATAACAAAACGCCATCTTCGTAGGACTCCAACTCCATAGTGGCTTTGTCTGTCTCAACCTCAGCGATGATTTCTCCTGATTTCACACCATCACCCACTTTTTTTAACCAAGCCGAAATAGTGCCTTCCTGCATGGTA
The DNA here is from genome assembly GCA_005788235.1 of Cytophagales bacterium. Taxonomy (GTDB): domain Bacteria; phylum Bacteroidota; class Bacteroidia; order Cytophagales; family Cyclobacteriaceae; genus Algoriphagus. The sequence goes on along the minus strand of SXYU01000071.1, from coordinate 34,507 downwards.
TCGCTCATCTTAGGCATGGTAACCACTACCGCTGGAATAGCAGATGTATTGACGACTGCTACTGGAGCTTTTAATTCAACAGCAACAGGCACTGAGGCTGAAGCTAGAATGGCTGCTTCTGCTTTGGTTACTTCAGCAGCTGCTCCAGACAACAAATGCTGGATTGCTTCTCCCTTTTCACCAATTATTGCGATGATTCCATTGACTGGAACCGAATCTTTCTCTTTAACACCTACGTATAGCAACACACCTTCCTCGTAAGATTCCAGTTCCATAGTAGCTTTATCGGTCTCCACCTCTGCAAGAATATCTCCAGGCTTTACAGTGTCTCCTACTTTCTTCAACCAGGATGCAATCACACCTTCTTCCATGGTGTCACTCATTTTTGGCATTCTTATAATTTCGGCCATGTTCTAGTAGCTCTTGTAATAAATTAAGTGCCCAAAAATAGTTTTTAAAAACGCTTTATTCAAATTATATGCTGTATTTTCCATCCAGTTTTTGAACTATTGCATCCATGCCCTTACTCCAGTCCTGCAAACTCCAAAGACCTAAATATCTCTTTAACGGTCACTTAGAAACTGTTTTTCCTGCCTTATTTCGAAAAGTAATCCTACCTCCTACGGCGCAAGATTTTGTAGAAACTCACGATGGGGATTTCTTAGAAGTGGATTGGCACCGAAGAGGTAATGCCAAATTGGTAGTAATCAGCCATGGCTTGGAGGGCAATAGTAGCAGGTCTTATGTCTTAGGAATGGCCAAGCAGGCCTTAAATAATGGATTCGATGTCTTGGCTTGGAATTACCGAGGCTGTGGTGCAGCAGTCAACCGAAAGGCTATTTTTTACCACAGCGGCGCTACCTACGACTTAGAAACCATCGTCAACTATGCCTCTCCTAGCTATCAGGAGATTTTCCTGATCGGTTTCAGTTTGGGAGGAAACTTGACCCTTAAATACCTAGGTGAAAAGCGAAAATTAGATCCAAAAATTAAAAAGGGAGTGGCAATTTCTGTGCCCTTGGATCTCGGAGGATCTTGCGATAAAATTTCAACTTTAGCCTTTGGTCTCTACACTCGTCGATTTCTGAATAGCCTAAAACAAAAAATTAAAAAAAAATCTGCCCATTTTCAAGAGGAATTCCCATTGGCAAAATTTGCCTCCATTCGTACCCTTAGGGATTTTGACAACACCTTTACTGGGCCCTTGCATGGATTTTTCGATGCTGAAGAATATTACCAAATCAACTCAGCATTGCAGTTTTTACCGGACATTCAAGTTCCTGCACTCGTTCTAAATGCACAAAATGATCCTTTCCTCAGCCCCACCTGTTACCCCACTCAGCTTGCTCAACAGTTGGATCAAGTACACTTTGAATTTCCAATTCAGGGAGGGCATGTAGGTTTTATGCAATCGGATCCTCAGCAACCCTTTTATTCTGAAGCCCGAGCAGTTGAATTTATTTACCAGGATTCCTAACTTCGAAAAAAATAGCTGAAACTGCGCCCATGTGTGGAAGATATTCACTTGCCAAGAGTAAAATCGAATTAGAAGAACGCTTCCAAGCAGAAATGCTGGTAGATTTTTCTCCGCGATACAACATTGCCCCTACGCAGTTGGTGCCTATAATCACCTCCGATAGCCCCAAAGGATTTTCTTTTTTTTACTGGGGAATTACCCCAGATTTTGGTCAAAATAAGCCTGTTTCGTCCAAACTTATCAATGCAAGGGCTGAATCTATTCATGAAAAAGTAACTTTCAAATCCTCCTTCCTGAAAAGACGGTGCCTAATCCCGGCAGATGGATTTTACGAATGGAAAAAAGTAGGAAAGAAAACCAAAATTCCACATCGATTTGTCCTACGTGAAGAGGAACCCTTTGCTTTTGCTGGTATTTGGGAAGAATATGAAACAGTATCTGGAGAGTCTCAACATACTTTTTTAATTCTTACAACTAGCCCAAATGAATTGGTGTCAGAAGTCCATGATCGCATGCCAGTAATTTTGAGGCCTGGGCAAGAGAAAAAATGGTTGGATAGTTACAGCTCTGAGTCCGAACTTTTGGAATTATTGAAGCCCTATCCTACTGAATTGATGGATAGCTACACAGTATCTCCCTTGGTCAATTCAGTTCAAAATGATTCCCATAGTCTTGTTCGGAAAACCTCCCCTATGGATCAATTTGGTAATTACACCCTGTTTGGATAACTCAAACAAGCCGATCTTTTGTTGTTGAACTAATTTGCAGTACCGATATTGCAATGCTATTTACCCAAACATTACCCTAAGCCCATGTACACTTCACGAATTCTAGCAGCGGGACATTATGTCCCTGAACGAATCGTCACCAATGAGGAACTTTCTCAGCTCATGAATACATCCAACGAGTGGATTGTAGAGCGCACCGGAATCCAAGAGAGACGTTGGTATACACCTGGCGTAGATACGGTAACAAACATGGCTGCTAAAGCAAGTAAAATGGCCATGGAACGAGCTGGTGTAGAAAAAGATGAAATTGACTTCATTATTTTTGCGACCATCACCCCCGACTACTTTTTACCAGGCAATGGCGTACTGCTGCAGCGGGAACTGGGATTCAAAACCATCGGTGCCCTTGACATTCGAAATGCTTGCTCTGGCTTTATCTATGCGCTTTCAATTGCCGATCAGTTTATCAAAACCGGTATGTACCAAAAAATTCTAGTTGTCGGTGCCGAAATCCAATCTTCAGCATTGGATAAAAGTGATGAAGGTAGATCCAGTGCAGTGATATTTGCGGATGGAGCAGGCGCAGTAGTAGTAGGCAGAGCGGAGCCTGGTCAAAAAGGGATTATCAGTACCCACCTCCATTCTGAAGGCACTCACGCCGAAGAACTTTATTGTATTGCCCCGAGTTCCAGTGGAAAAGTACGAATCTCAAAAGAATTGATTGAGCGAGGGGATTTTTTCCTAAAAATGAATGGAAATGCAGTTTTCAAGCATGCTGTAGTTCGCTTTATGGAAGTCATCCAAGAGGCCTTGGCATTTAGTCAGTTGACCAAAGACGATATCGACCTACTTGTGCCCCATCAGGCCAATTTGAGAATTTCACAATACATTCAACAGAAATTAGAGCTACCCGATCAGAAGGTGTTTAATAACATCATGCATCTCGGCAATACCACAGCGGGAACCATCCCTATTGCGCTCTCCCAAGCTTGGGAACAGGGGCGATTGAAGCAAAATGACCTAGTTTGTCTTGCCGCTTTTGGATCAGGCTTTTCTTGGGCTTCTGCGCTTTTGAAATGGTAATGAGGTGAAGTCGGAGCTTGACCTTACTCTCTGGCTAGATAAAACGCTAGTCCAACGGCAAAATCAACTAAAAATTGAATTTTTAGACCTTTTTGAGCAGCTAGGCAACTCGGTTGCTAGTGAGGAGTTGACCCATTTTTTCTCAAAATCGAAGGGTAAAAAAATCTCCAAAGGAAATCAGCTACTCGGATTCCCCTACCTTGTGCTTGACCTGATTCGAGCATTTGATTTAGAGTATGGGTGTAACATTCGGTTCGTGAGTTGGTTTGGCCATGGACTTTATTGCTGCGTTTTTTTAGGCAAACAACTGCCACAACCTGATCGATTATTTACTGAGAATGGGTTCCTATTGGGACGCAATGACCTCCCCTGGGATTTGGCAGCACAAGTGACGTGGATTCAGACCTGCAAGACAATTCCTGATTACCCTCAAAACCAAGGAGAGGCCAAGCTTTGGATCAAGGAGATTTCATTGGTTCGGAACCAGGAAAATTGTCTCCAAATTTTGAAGGATGAATTAAAGAAAATTCTACAGGCAAATCCAGCTGAGTAATCAAAAAATTTAAGGATTTCATGTACTTTTAAACAGGAAAAGATTTTTTACGTAGGAATAAGGGAATTGTCTAATTCCGAGTACCAAAATCTATTTCATACCTACCTTTAAGATCCTGATTTACCATGAAGTATGTACTGATTGCAGTATTCTCCCTTCTTTATTTTTCGCTTTTTGCACAGACTTCAAAAATCTCAGTGCGGTACACCAATGACTCTTCAATTGTTGGAACAGGTGTAGTTGAAAATCAGCGTCAAACTGGGCTATGGAAGTTTTATAATACAAAAACCAATACCCTAATCACGGAAGGAGTTTTTAAAAATGGGCTTCGAGATGGACAATGGACGAGTTTTCACGACAATGGCAAGCGAAAAGAGGTGGCGGATTACCGCGATGGAAAACTTTTTGGTCCAGCCAAGTTTTTTGATTCAAACGGTTATTTAGTTAAAGAAATGATATTTCAGGATAGCATTTTGGTGGGTAAATACACGGAATATTATGGAAGCACTGAAAAGGATTTTTATGTGGATCCTACCCAGGTCAAGTTGGAAGGCAATTACGTTAATGGAAAAAAAACTGGACAATGGCTCAGTTATTTTTCAGAGGGAGAACTTGCTGTGCGCGAATTTTATTTGGATGGATTGAGAGAAGGGCCTTATTTCGAATTTGACCCGCAGGGAAATATCATGGCCGAAGCCACTGCAGTAAAAGGGCAATTTGAAGGTGCTTACAAGACCTTTTCTTTGCCCAATGTGGTCTACCAATCTGGCACCTACAAATATGGGGAGAAAATTGGTACTTGGAAAAGCTTTTTTCCAGCAACAAAAATCCTTGAATCGGAGGAATACTACGATGACTTTGGCAATCGCATTGGCGATTGGAGCTATTTTTATGAAACCGGACGCTTGGCTCGAAAAGAGAGGTACGAAAACAACGTAGCCGTTGGCGTTTGGGAAGAATATTTTCCTAACAAGCAGATTTCCAAACGCAAAACCTATGTCTTGGGTGTTCCCGAAGGTGATTATGTAGAAAACCACAGTTCGGGTAAACTTTCAGTACAAGGTCAATACGCTGGAGGCGCTAAAGTTGGGGTTTGGAAGAATTTTTACCCAGATGGGAGTTTGTATGCCATTGGGGAATACAAAAGTGACCTCAAAACAGGCCTATGGAAGTATTTTAATAAAATTGGCGTATTGGCAGCTGAAGGAGAATACCTACTCGGAATGGAGAATGGACAGTGGGTTTATTATTACGATGGGGGTCAACTAAAGTCCGTAGGCACGTTCAACTTAGGGTTTGAGGATGGGATTTGGGGATTATTCTACGACAACAAGCAACTGACCCAAGAAGAGTTTTGGGACAATGGCCGGCTCCTCAATGTGAGTGAATATTACAGCCTAGATGGAAAAGAAACTCGAGATAAGGGCACCTTGAAGGACGGAATGGGCACCCGAATCACTTACTATGTCACAGGCCAAAGAGAATCCGAAGGAAGCTTTAAAGGAGGTAAATCAGAAGGACTTTGGATCTATTACCACGAATCCGGCAGAAAAGCCTCTGAAGGCAACATGAAGGATGGTAAAAAACAAGGGCCTTGGAAGTTTTACAATTCAGCTGGAAGACTGGAAGATCTCCTTGAGTTTAAGGATGATGAAATCCAGTATCCTAAAGGAAGTACTGATAGCCAATAACCTTCCTTCGGCAGGCAGGAAAACATTCTCAGGTAATCTCGGTTAAACCTAAAACCGATACCCATGTTTGGATTATTTAAAAAGAAAAGCGAGAAGGAAAAGCTTCAAGACACCTATGCCAAGATGATGGCAGATGCGCATAAACTGTCGCATAGCAACCGAACTGCAGCGGATAAGTTAATGGCAGAAGCTGAAGAAGTAGCCAAACAAATCGACGCCCTCAACAAGGCCTAGTCAACTTTATTTTCTTGAGTAATCGTCCTGCAATCGAACAATATCGTCTTCATCTGAAGGATGGTTGGGATCTGTGTGCATCCAAATCTCAGCAACTACTCCCCAACCTTGCATACCAATCAATCGATGGCGTTCTCCCTGCTGAAGTGAAACTACTTCATAGCTAATCATAGGGGTAGCTTCTTCCTGCTCATCGTCCAAACTCCGACTTATGGCCGCTTTTCCTCCTACTAAGGTCCACAACTCCGCACGACGGTAGTGGTACTGCCAGGAAAGTCGTGCTCTAGGTGCTACAAGTAGAAATTTAGGGCTCAACTTCTGTGCAAATTGCTCTTCAGAAAGAATAACTTCTGGGAAAAATCGAGTTTTAAATGCTCGAATTTGAGTTTCATCCAACACAAAAAATCCTCCCCAAGGGCGCTCTAAATCTTTGGTGGAAATCGAAAATCCCTCCTCACCTAAAAAGCGTTCCACAAGTTCAGCAATTTGAGTTTTACTCAAATCGGGGGAAAGAATAAGAGGTTTCATACACTAGAATTAAAAAAGAAATCAAATTTAGACATTTTTCTAGTTTCCAACTTGGTGGTCAATAAAATTGTCAAACTGCAGTAGAAAACAGAATTCCGAATCCAAAAGTCGCTACTTTTCCACTTTCTTAAATAAATTACCGATACCTTCTTTAATTTTTTTTTAAAAGTATTTTTATACTGGCCAATTTTTTACGTATTTGAATGCTCACTTCCGAGTCATGCACCTAATAAACCCACAAAAGGCCCTTACTAAAATTGAAGGCGTAGTTGAAGTAAAAAACTACCTGCTACGAATTCGCCTGATCAAGAATTTGTACCAGAAAGGCGCTTCTACTGCCAATGAAATTTGTGGGAGTATGGGAATTTCTTTACCCACCGTAAATGCCCTCTTATCCGATCTAATGCGCTCAGGAGAGGTAATCAAACAAGGCCGTGCAGCATCCCAAGGTGGAAGAAAGCCAGATTTATACCGATTGGCACCGGATGCATTTTACGTGGTAGCAGTGGATCTTAGCAAGTACTCTTGCAGCTTGGCACTCTACAATTGTCAGCAGGAAATCGAACGGGAAAAAGTGACGCATAAAATCGTATTAAACAATGAGCCGGAGACCTTCGAACAACTTTGTCAGCAGATCGAAAGCTACCTAGATGCATCTGCTCTCCCTTCGGAAAAAATCATTGCGATCGGAATTTCCATGCCAGGATTGATTGATTCCAAGGCTGGGATTAACCATACCTATTTAAATTTTGGAGAAAAAAGCTTGCTAGAGCACCTCGAAAGTAGGTTTCAACAATCCATATTTCTGGAGAATGATGCGCGGGCCATGACGCTTGCAGAATACAAGTTTGGAGGGGTTCAAGGTGCGCAACACGTACTGGGAATTTTTGTAGGATGGGGCATCGGACTAGGGATCATCGTGGATGGAAAAATCTATCAGGGTACCTCTGGATTTGCAGGTGAATTTGCGCACTCCCCACTTTTTGAATCTCAAGAGATCAATTGCACCTGCGGAAAAAAAGGTTGCTTGGAAGCTGTCGCCTCGGGTACTTCCATCGTCCGTATGGCTGAAGAAGCACTCTTGCTCGACAAGGACAGTATCCTAGCGCGAATGGCCAAAGCCTACAAAGGACCACTCGATCCCAATCTTGTGGTGCGTGCCGCCCAAGAAGGGGATCAACGTGCCATCACCATCTTGTCTGAGGTAGGCCTAAACCTGGGAAGGGGAATTTCCATGCTAATTCAGCTCCTCAACCCTGAACTTATCATCCTTGGAGGTGTGGTTGCTGAAGCCAATCATTATATTTTGACTCCAATTCAACAGGCATTGAATGTGTATAGCATGGCAAAATCAAGAGAGAAAACCAAGATTGAACTGTACCAATTGGGAACAGAGGTAGGACTACGAGGCGCCATTGCCGTAGTCACCGATAAACTATTCGAAGAAGTCCTTACCAAGCAAAATTGATACTGATTCAATAAGCTACGTCCTTTGCAAGTACAATCAGGTATTCCATATTCTGTTTTGAAATCAGTCCTACATCATAGCAAATCTGATAAGTTTGCCCGTCTGGACTTATTCCTTGTTGGGTCATGTACCGAAAATTAAAACCCTCGAGCAACAAGAATTCTCTGTCAATCTTCGTTGGTTTATTTCCTAATTCGAGTAATTTAAGCAGGATGGCCCTGTTACGCTTCAAAACGCGGTTGATGATTCGTATCTCTTTATTTTGAACTGAATTTTGCTGGTTGTTATAGTTATTTCTACAACCATCGTCACAAAATTTCTTATCCAATCTACCATAAAGGACTTGTGCACAGCATTGACAATAGCGATTTTCTGTTGGCATAGTTAAAAAAATTAAATACTTAGCAGTGTAAACTTCACCCAAAGTTTATCTTAAAAAATAGTACATTAAAAAATTCTCGAAAGAGGTAAATCCCCCTTTCGAGATCTAAAATTTAGAATTTACGATACTTCCCATCGAGAAATTTATTTGCTTTTCGCTCCGCAAATTTTGCTTTTTTACTGTTCCAGTGAAGGGTTTCGTTTGGAAAACGACCTGCAATCACCCCTAGAAGAATCGTCTCAGTTAGGCGCGCTGAATAGGAAAAAGGTGCGCTACATTCTCCTTTACCCAAACAGGCATCTACGAATTGATGGTAATGCTTCTTGCTTTCTCCTACATAATCTTTCACTGGAGCTCCCAGGTTGAATGGAGTTACATCAAACTTCTTGTATTTTCCATCCACAATCCATCGAGGAAGCTGCTGAAAGTGTGGTAATAAAAGACGCCCTTTTTCACCTAGAAACATGGCGCCCTGATCTGGAAGTTTATCTCCATTGGGAAGCACCAAATCCTCATGCTGGTCAGGAGCTCCTACTCCATCGTACCAAACCCACTTCAAAGTATCGGTGGTGTAAGGTGTAGCAGGGAATTCATAAGTCACAATATTATTCTCTGGAAATCCAAAACCCGTAGGTTTTCTGCAGATGTTGACAATGGTTCGTGGCACGTCTAACTGAAGTGCATTGTAGGGAGTATCAAAAATATGCACCCCCATGTCTCCAAGTGTACCACATCCATAATCCAACAATTTTCTCCAGTTGCCAGGATGATAGACCCCCTCCTTAAAATTCCGCTCAGGAGCTGTCCCCAACCACAAGTTCCAATTCAGATTGCTCGGAATCGGATCGCTACCTTTAGGTTCTTGTCCATCATATCCCCAGTTTTTGGGAGACCAAGCACGAACAGTATGTACCTTTCCGATGATCCCAGATTGGATAAGAAGCGTAGCTAGCTTGTAATCGTAAAAAGAATGTACCTGAATTCCCATCTGGGTGACTAAATTCTTTTTTTCAGCCAGATTTTTCATTGCTCTAGCTTCTGTCACATGGTGGGTGAGCGGTTTTTGACAATAGACGGCCTTATTCATCTCCATAGCCATCAAAGAGGCTGGAGCATGAGTATGATCTGGTGTAGACACCACGACCGCCTCAAACTGATTTTCCATTTCACTCAATAGCAAGCGGTAATCCGAGTAGGTTTTTGCCTTAGGAAAAAGAGCAGTTGCATTACTCAAGGCATTCGAATCTACATCGCAGAGCCCCACTACTTCTACCATGGCATGGCTGGAAATGGCGCGCAAATCCTCCATTCCCATTCCACCCAAACCGATGTGAACGGTTCTGAGTTTGCCATTGGCAGTTACTTTGGCTAGTAGTGCAGGAGCCAAGGATAAGCCAGCAATACCTAAAGCCGACTTCTTAATAAAATTTCTACGGTCGATTACTTGATAGTCTTTTTTCATATTCAAATGAGGCATTCATGGGTTTAATGTAATTCTTTGATTTTTATATTTCGAAAACGGACCACATCACCATGGCCCAAAAATCCAATATGCCCTCGACTTCTTTGGAGTCCAGGATGTTCTTTTTTGTCTAACGTACCGTTTTTGCTGGATTCAAGGTAATTGCCTTCCAAAATCACTTCCCCATTGAGTACAACGGTGACGTAGGGATGCTGGACGCGTACCTCTTGCTGATTCCACTCTCCCATAGGACGTAAATAACCCCGTTTGGCAGATATTACCCCATAGACCGACCCATGGTATTGGTACGGCTGTAGGTTTGCATATTTTTCTGCTTCATTGTCCAAGATCTGTAATTCTTTGCCCACATAGGCTGCATCCCCTTCTAGGGGTGTATGAATTCCCAATCCATTGTTGGCTCCAGGAGTCAATTGAAACTCAAATCGCAGTACAAAATTTCCATATTCCTTTTCGGTGTATAAATTTCCACCTCCCCCACCTTGGGGTTCAATGACGATCAATCCATCTTTGACCAAGTATGAATTTTTGTTTCCTACCCATCCAGATAAGCTCTTGCCATCGAATAGGGAAATAAAGCCTTCCTCTTGGGCTTGCAACTTGCTCACAGGCAAAAAGTATAGCAGTGAGATTGAAATAAATAAGGAAAGAATTCGAACAGATAAATTCATAGTAGGCTAAAAAAAACTGGTGTATACAAATCTAAAAGTGTTATTTAATTATTTACTTTTTTTCTTCAAAAAAACACAGCCCAAACAAAAAAAGAGAATCAGGTTTCTTTGTTCATGTAGAATTCCCTCCCAATTAATTCCCTAAATTTGAAACAGACAGGCTGGATTCGGAGTTTAATTCGTAACCGCTAACTACAGTTCAATCCGTTATGCGAACCACATTGCAAATGATACTCAAAACAAAATTTAGCTATCCCATGATCGCACTGATTGCATCCCTTCTCCTTGCTTGTACTGGAAGTTCTACTCCTACCGAATTCAAGAATACTTCAGAAGAATCGGAGAATCCCCAAGAAATCTTCTCTGCATCTCAGCAAGTGGCCACCTTTGCTGGAGGTTGCTTTTGGTGTGTAGAAGCCCCTTTTGAAGGCCTAGATGGGGTGATATCTGTCGTTTCTGGCTATTCTGGTGGAAAAGAAAAGAACCCTACCTACGGCGAAGTGGCTGGAGGCAAAACTTCCCATAGGGAGTCTGTTCAGATTACCTTCGACCCAGAAGTGATTAGTTATGCTGAATTGGTCGATATTTTCTGGCAGACCTACGACCCTACAGATGTAGGTGGCTCCTTTTTTGATCGGGGTACTCAATATGAATCTGCAATTTTCTTTCACAATGACCAACAAAAAAAGGTTGCGGAAGAAAGTAAAAAGCTTCTAGATCAGTCCAAACGTTTCACCAAGCCTGTTGCCACACCCATCATCAAGTATACCAATTTTTATCCAGCTGAGGAATATCACCAAGATTACTACAAAAAGAGCCCTCAAGACTATTATGCTTACCGGAAAGGATCAGGTAGAGATGCATTCATTCAAAAACATTGGCCTGAGCTTTCTGCTAAAAAATATCCTTCGCCATCTAAAGGAGACTTAAAAAATAAATTGAATGAACTCCAATACGAAGTCACCATGGAAGGAGCTACTGAATTTGCCTTCAACAATGAATACAATGGCAATAAGGAGGAAGGTATTTATGTCTGTTTGGTAACTGGGGCTCCACTTTTTAGCTCTAAGGACAAGTATGAATCAGGCTCGGGATGGCCTAGTTTTACAAAGCCTATCGATGCGCGGATCATTGACAAGCCCATTGACAAAACCCTAGGCATGATGCGGGTAGAAGTGCGGAGTAAACTAGGAAACTCACATTTAGGACATGTGTTCAATGATGGTCCAGCACCTACGGGATTGCGCTACTGCATGAATTCCGCTGCCATGAAGTTTATCCCCAAATCCCAAATGGAGGCTGAAGGCTACAAAGATTACCTTTGGGTAGTGGATTGATTTACACCAAGTATAAACCAAACTAAATTACATTCATCAAATTGCTAACCCAGTAACTTCCGGAAAGTAAGGTTGATTCGAGGTTGTTGTACTTTTTTAGTTTTGGGGAGCTGGTGTTCCCAATGATGCTGACTTGCTCCCTCCATTAGCAACAAGCTACCGTGGGAAAGTTCCAATTTTAATTTAGGTTCCTTTTCGGTATATGGCCGCATTTGAAAAGATCGGCTAGCCCCAAAGGTGAGCGAGGCTATTTTTGGGTTTTGCCCTAAAACTGTTTCATTGTCTCGATGCCACCCCATACTGTCTTGACCGTCTCGGTAATAATTGCAGAGCACGTGCGTGAATTCATGTTGCGTATAGTCCTGCAATCGTTGCTTAATTGTCTCCAATATCTTCGTAAATGGTAAGGGTTGCATTGAAATCCCAGAATACCCATAAGGCACCTTAGGATCCCCATAGAGCGCTGTAAGACGTGGCTGAAGGACTTTCTTACCAAACATCCAGATAGCCTCCTGCTGCCACACTAATTCCTCTTGAAGCAACTTGAAATAAAGATCGGCTTCTTCTAAAGAAAAAAAATCGGAATAGAAATAAACCTCACCTAAAAAAGGAAGGAGATTGTTGGTTTCGAGGGGTAGTAGTGCATACTGCATACGTATCAACTTGTCAACAATGCAATTGGTTTGAAGAAAAAAGAGGTAAATGGATTGCCTGCCTTCGGCAGTAAGGCATGTTACTCCTTTGTCCAATAATCAATTACGGTTACCTTATCCAAATGTGGACCCAAGAGTCCCACGAATTCCTGATGTGCGGGATGTGGGATATAGGTATCACGGTCCGCATCCGAGTGAAAAGTTACGGTAAAGGCATGCGTTAATCCTTGATTGAGTCCTTCTGGGCTAGAGTTTATCCCCCATTCAAAGCCTTTGATTTCAGAAATTTTTGAAGACAAAGCTTTAAACGCAGCTACTATCCCATCGATATCTTGCTGAGAGGAAGTTGCTTTAAATGCAAAAAGGACTACATGGCGAAGGACGGAATCTGGCATAGTTGGATTATTTTGATTTATTTCTGGACTAGTACTCGAAAGTGGTTCCGCTTCCTTTTCTTTAGGAGCACAAGAAAGTAGAAGTAGTAAAGAAATGAGGTAAATCAAGCTATTTTTCATGGGATAGGAAGGATTAAGAGAAGCAAAGTAACTAGGACAACTCAGTTCAAAACTAAGGTTAGAAGATGTTAAAGCTAAAACTTCTGAATTGAAAAATAAATAGGATTGGCCGCAATTTTATAAGTCAACCAAGAAATAAATCAAGCTCCCTAAGGATTTTTTTGAATAATTTGAGCGCTGTGGTCCATAGGATGTTTTATTACTATCAACCCTATTTTAAAAGCAACTATTTGTTACGAGCGGTATACAAAAAAATCCCCAAGCGACTGATCACCTGGGGATTTTAAGCAAGGGAAGGTGGTATTACTTAACCACTTTCACATTTACGGCATTGATGCCTTTCTTACCTTGTACCAATTCGTACACTACTTTGTCATTTTCACGAATCTCGTGAACCAAACCTGTGTGGTGAACGAATACGTCCTCACTGTTATCAGATGGGGTGATGAATCCAAAGCCTTTGGTTGTGTTAAAGAATTTTACTGTTCCTTCATTCATGATTTTTGAAATTTTGATTTGTTTTTACTCGATTTTGATTGGACTGATTTAAACTAATTTTTTTTTCTACTGGCGGTTCTGGAGGAGTATCAGAGATGTTACCGAATTCATCCACATAAGCGATCATGTTGTCAAGACTTCCATCTTTTGGTTGTCCTTTTCGCTCAAGTTTCTTCTCCATTTTATCTTTCTGCTTTCTCTTTTTTAGTTCCGCCTTCTGTTTTTTGATAAATGTGTTTTGATTTTTTGACATGCAAGTGGTTTAGTTTACAAATGTGATGGCATAACCTACTTTACCGGCTCTGCCAGTTCTTCCGATTCGATGGATATAAGCATCCATTGTCATCGGTAGCTGATAATTGATCACATGGCTCACATCAGCTACATCGATCCCTCTGGCCGCAACGTCAGTCGCCACCAATACGCGGATGTCCCCACTCTTGAATTCATCGATCATTCTATTTCGAAAATTCTGGGACTTATCTCCGTGGATTTGACCGGCATTGATACCGGCTTGTACTAACTTTTTAGCTAAACGATCCGCTAGCCTTTTAGTTTCAGTAAATAAAATTACTTTTTCTAATTCTGGGTTTTCGAACAATTCAGCTAGTACATCAAACTTATCTTGTCCTTCCAGAACACGAATCGTCTGCTGCTCAATATTTTCATTGGTTGAGCCCCCTCCAGCAACTTTCACCTCTAAAGGATTAGAAAGTAGGCCATCAATCAATTTCTTTTGCCCTGGCTCCAGTGTCGCTGAAAACAAGAGTGTTTGATTTCTTTTTCCGATTCGATTGACCAGTTTATTAACATCTAGGACAAAGCCCATATCCAACATCCGGTCAAACTCATCTAAAACAAGGGTATTTACTTTCCTGAGATCTAATTCACGACGGTCTGAAAGGTCTAAAAGCCTTCCTGGAGTACCTACAATCACTTGAAGTTTGCGCTGCAATTTTTGGTGATCAGAATTGATATTGGTTCCCCCGATAAAAGTGGCAGAGTATAGCGACATACCTAGTGTAAGCGACTTAAATTCTTCTTCTATCTGTAAGGCCAGCTCTCTCGTCGGTGTTACCACCAAGGCAGTGTAGTTGCTAGGATCCTTCAGCGCATGTTCAATGATAGGAATCAAGAAGGCGGCAGTTTTTCCTGACCCTGTCTTTGAAATCGCCATCATATCTCTCCCTTGGAGGAGAGGCAGAATGGATTGCTCCTGAATGTTAGTCAGCGTCTGGTATCCTTTTGCTAGGATATTTTGAAGCAACTTAGCAGTCAAACCAAGATCTGCAAAGGTCTTTTCCGTACGGAAGCCTTCTTGTCCACTGGGTTGGGCTTTTTTAACAAATAGACGGGGATCTAAAGTAGATTCCTTCTTTTTTACCGTTCTGCGGTCCTGATTTCCTCCGCGAGTAGCTGGTGCAGGTTTGGTATTTTTTCTTGTAGAGTTATTCATCAGTTGGATTTAAACTTTGACAGGCTGCATTTCCACATTACCTAGGTGGTAAAGCATTTTCGCATGGGCCTTCAATGCATCAAAAAATGTCTTTTTTGTGTAATAAGGTATGTTGAATTCTGCTGCTGTTGCTTTTACAATAGGAGCAATTTTTTGGTAGTGTACGTGACAGATATCTGGAAATAAATGATGTTCAATCTGGTAATTTAACCCACCAATCATCCAAGAAAAAAAAGGACTTTTCTCTGAATAATTTGAGGTAGTAGCTAATTGATGCAGCATTCGCTCTCCTTCTACCACTCCATTTTCATTTGCCTGAGGAAAAGAAACTTCGGGCATAATATGAGCAGTCTGAAACACCAATGAGATGCTGAGACCAGTAATAAAATGAAGCAATAGAAATCCGAGAAAAATTTGACCAATCCCGAATGGAGAAAACAAAATAGGTAAGCCAAGAATAATTGCATAGTAAACTAATTTCCAAGCAATAATCTTTAGTACTGTATTGCGGTATACATTCTCCCCTTTAAACAATCCCATCTTGTAATACCGATCAAAACGGATGAAATCTTTAGACGTTACCCAAGAAACCGTTGATAAACCATAAAAGATCCAAGTATACCAATGCTGAAAGGCATGTATTTTATTTTTGGGTGCATGAGGAGAGAATCGAAGGAAAAAAGGAGCATTGATATCATCGTCTCCTTCAGCAATATTGGTGTAGGAGTGATGCAATACATTATGCTGTACTTTCCAAACTGTTGCATTAGCTCCAACTAAATTGAGCGTGTACCCAAGTAATTTATTGATTTTTGGATTTTGAGAATAAGTCCCATGGATTGCATCATGCATGACTCCCATACCAATACCTGCCATTCCAAAGCTACTGATCATATAGCAAATGTAAAGCTGCCAGGTTTGATCCAATATGCCCACGGAAAGTAGTAGAATAGGAACGAAGTACAAACACAACATCACCACTGTCTTGAACTTCATTTCATTGTTTGCAAACTTAGTCTGCTGAGTAGAAGTAAAATAAGTGTTGACTCTGCTTCTAAGTGTGGTTGAAAATTCAGAAAGAGATGAATCAGAAAATCGAATCGTTTTAATAATAAGGTAGTTTGGGTGAAACTAGTAAATCTGAGTTCTATAAAGGATGATGGCTGCAGGTTTTAACTCAAAAAGAATGACTTCTGTTGAATTAAAAAAGTAGAAGAAAAAGAAGTAAAACCTGTGTTGGAGAACTCTTGATTTGCTACTTGTGGCAGGTGAATCGCCGATGCTAAACTTGGTGACAAGTATCGAAAACATTTTTTCAATCCCTAAAATTAGGGGGAGAAAACGAGAATTCCTAATTTTTTAAAATGGAAGCACCCCCAGATAACTGCTTTCAAGTACATTTTGAAGGAATCAATTCTTTGTAAGGTCTCTTCTGCCTACAGATATCTAAAGCCAAAAAGAATGATTTGATTGGGTATTTAATTCAATTCGCATCTACGCTTTCGTGTAGGCTCGAAGCCTAAACCTCTGATAAAATTTAGGAAAGACCCTACAAGTGTACTCAATCAACTCTAACATTCAAATCAAAAATAAAAGCTGCCAAAAATAGCTCCAAAAGGTTCTTTACAATGATACTAGCAAACTCGTATTTCGAAAAATAGTAGAGCTTCTTCAACATTAAATCAAAAAAATCTCAATTGGGGGTAGCTTTTGCAGCCTTTATGGGTTTGAAAGGTCCAAATTTATGTTGCTCCTCTGTAAATCCGTCAGTAAATGGCCCGAAGGGATGGTCGATGGGCTTCTTTGAAATATCTGGCCAATCCTTTGAAAGGTCTTTCGCGGGTCGCTCCATGCTATTGACATAAGCAGCAAGATCCCAAGACTCCTCATCGCTCAAAATAGGCTGCTTAAATGTAGCACCCAAAGGCATGTTTGCCTTTACATATCCTGCAAATCGGGATAGGCGATACAAACCGGCCCCATGATTGTAGCTGTTCTCTCCCCATAGCGGTGGATAAACATAGCCAGAGCCATCTGGTTTGGATACTCCTCTTCCATCAGCCTGGTGGCAACTTGCACATTGTTTACCATACACTAGCTTTCCCTTTATTGGGTCTGCTGCGCGATCCAAAAGTGGTACTTCATAGAGCCCAGATCCTATGGGTACTTCACCCTTTGGAACCTCCTTCCCTACCCAATTGATATAGGCTACCATGGCTTTCATCTCTTTGGAATCTTTAGCTAATGGTTTGCCGTTGAGACTGCGTTCAAAACAATCATTGATTCGCTTCTGTATATCTTCTTCAGTTCCAGACCTCGCTCTGAATTTTGGATAAGTAGCAGCTACAGCACTGTAATTGTTCCCAAAAGGAGCTGTTCCTGCTTGTAAATGGCAATTTTGGCAGTTCATTCCATTTGAAATGGCTTTTACCTTACCCTTTGGGCCCAGGTATTCTGCAGTATTTGCTACCAATTCCTTCCCATAGTTCAGCTCATCCGCATTGGGCTCCTTATCCATAACTGACCAATCAGATGCTTTCCATACGGAGGCTGGATCAATCAATGCCTTCACCACAGGGATTTCAACAGCCTCCACTGGATTAGCCTGCAGACCTTCTGTAAGGCTTGGTAACTGTACCCCAGAAAACGATAAAAAAAACACAAACCCAAGCGCCAACACTAACGCAGTAGAAAGTCCAAGCAGGGCTACAACTAGGGATATTAGCTTAACAAATTGCTGCCTCATCTAAATTAGGTTATTCTAGTAAAATACAAAGTTGCGCTATCCTGAACTTCATTTCTTGTAACTCCTATCACTCAATCTTTTACAAATTAAAAAATGTAGGTGAAAATCCGCTAGGATCAAGATAGAACCTGAAAACTTTGATTCAGCTTGTGCACAGCTAATTGCCTTAACAGCGTGACAGGTTCAATTAAAAGTCTCCCCTTTTTTTGTTGGGTACCGAACCCTAGCAAATAAATTGCACTACAATTTTGAAACCTGTGCCTCAAAGACCAGTTTACCCTGTACCCTACCTTGTAAATAAGGAGAAGATTCTGCACCTAAAACTGTTAAACTAACTTCATCCCCACCTTTGCATTCTGCTAGGTAATTTATAGCAATTTGTGAGGGAAACAATCCCTGTACTGCAACCCTATTTTCTATCCAACGGATGTAACTCGTATGGTTTACATGATTGTAAAGGTCCAAGTCCGAATGCTGCACCTGTATTGATTTAATATCCTGTATTTGACCTGAAGACTCCAACTTGACGGGTTGCCAACTTGGAGAATCCAGGGGATTGAAAAGGGTACTGGGCAACACAGAATCAGGCTTTAAAATCCTCTTTTTCTCAATATGCACCAATAACCAGGAGGACATTGCACGGGCAACCACTTCTTCCTGTTCATTCCAAACCAAAAACTCTCGAAAAGCAAAAACACCAGCTTGTCCTCTCCCTCCAGTGAAAATCCGAAGGCGATCACCCCAACGAGGAAATTGGTTCACCCTAATTTCAATTCTTGAAAGCGCCCACATCAACTTTTGCTCCAATAAGGATCTTCCAAAACCTTCAGAATCAGCATGCTTCCAAGCAATCTCTTGAAATAAATCTGCCAAACAGGAGAGACGCATGTCTCCATGGGGATGAACTTGAAAAGCTCCAACTTCAAATGCCTTTTCAAACTGAAAATTCTCAGGCAAACTCATGCATCTACCGAGTTTTCTTGAGCATGAAAAACATTTTTACTAAAACTAGTGAGCAACAGAATACCTAGTCCATTAATCGCAATTAGTGCAAATGACGCTTTTAAATTCAGGATTTCGGCTATAAATCCAATCAATGGTGGTCCCACCAAAAATCCGAAAAATGAGAGCGTTGAAACCATTGCTAAAGCAACACTGGGTGAATACAACTTTGATCTTCCGGCAATACCGTAAGAAACCGGCACAATAGATGCTACACCAAATCCTACCAATAAAAATCCAAAAGCTGCGGTATATAAATTAGGAAAAAATACTGCCAAAAGTAATCCTAGAAAAATAAGGATGCCACTAAGTTGAAGCACTGGGATCTTTCCATACCGATTGCTTGCTTTGTCAGTTAAAAATCTTCCAGAGGCCATTGCCCCCATAAAGCAGACATAACCTAAGGAAACAAATTCAGGCTTAGCCTCCACAATTTTTTTAAAATAAACACCACTCCAATCAAACATGCAGCCTTCTGCCATCATCCCCAAAAAGGAAATCACTCCTATCCTTAGAAGTAGCTGATCTGGTTTTTTTAGAACTAGGCCTCCTGTTGCGTCTTCCTTCTTCTTGTCATTGAGAACGTATTTTTGAGTAAAAAAAATAATCACCACCGATAACAGCGTCACCACTCCATAGTGTGCAGCTGGTGAAAATTGAAGGAAAATCATTCCAGCACCAATGCCTGCTCCAGAAAATCCTGCCATGCTCCATAGGCCGTGAAAAGAGGCTAAAATACTTTTACCTAGCTGATCTTCTAATCCCAATGCCTGTGTATTGAGTGAAATATTCAGGATGTTACCCAGCATACCAAAAATCATCAGCACAGGAACTATCACCCAAGGATTAGGTGCAAGGCCTATCAAGGGTAAAGTAAAGGCATAGGCAAAACTGCAAATCAAAATAACAATTCGAC
Organism: Cytophagales bacterium; assembly: GCA_005788235.1. Classification (GTDB taxonomy): domain Bacteria; phylum Bacteroidota; class Bacteroidia; order Cytophagales; family Cyclobacteriaceae; genus Algoriphagus. The sequence continues at coordinate 15,089 of SXYU01000071.1, read as the reverse complement.
TTCCGTAATGATGAACAGACCAACCTGCAATGGGTAATCCTGCCATAGAACCAATAGGTAAACAAAGCAAAAGCGTACCAAGCTGCCCTTCAGATAGCTGAAACTTACTTTGAATATCTGGGATGCGTGCTGCCCAGCTGGCAAAGCAAATTCCCATAAAGAAAAAAAGTGCTCCTAAAGCAACCCTACGTTGGGAAAGGTAATTCATGTGATAAGTCTACAACAAAACAGGTTAAAGGTAAACAGAAAGTAAGGGAAAGCGATAAGGATACCACTCATAGAACAAACTATTCTTGGGATCTGGCAGTTAATGAATAAAGTTTTAAGCCGATGGAATTTATCATTGTAGGGAGTATCGTAATCACCATAATCGTGTTTATCCGATTTATCGTCAAAAAGGTCTTTAACTAAAAAGTGTCGCCCATTTATCAAGATGACGCCTTTTCAACAAGATTTTTTCAATGCAAAAATAGTTTCAATTGGGAAAATATTTTTCAAACCTTCCATACACCCAAGTTCCCGCCAGGGCGGCCACCAAGGTCACCAAGACAACGGTATAGCCACTTCCAATCTGTGCAAACAAAGGCCCAGGGCAAGCGCCAGTGATTGCCCATCCTAGCCCAAAAATAAAACCACCAATCACTTGGCCTATTTTAAATTCTTTAGTTGGAATGACTATTGCTTCTCCCTGAATGGATTTAATATTGAACCGCTTGATCAACTGAATTGAAATAATACCTGTTACAATTGCGGATCCAATGACCCCGAACATGTGAAAGGACTGGAGACGAAACATCTCTTGAATTCGGAACCAGGATATAATTTCTGCTTTTACAAAAACAATTCCGAAGACAGTCCCAATAAGTACATATTTCAACAAGGCTAGGCCTCTGTCTTTAGTTGTGCTGGAATTAGGTGCTACGCAGTTTGGATCAGCGATAGAACCCATTTTATCTGTAGTGTTTGACATAAGTTCTGGTGATTAAAATCCAACTAATCTCATAAGTGGCGCTAACAAGACATGAGTCATAAAAAAGCCACCGACCATAAAGAAAATCGTAGCCACCAGGGAAGGCCACTGCAAGGAACTAATCCCCATAATCGCATGGCCTGAAGTACAGCCTCCTGCATAGCGCGTTCCAAATCCTACTAAAAAGCCTCCAATCACAAAGAATAAAATTCCCTTACCTGTAAAGGCAATATCCCAGTTAAAAATTTCTAGTGGCATTAAATCTGAAAAATTTGTAAGCCCTAAGGCTTTCAAATCTTCCTGAGTAGCATCTGCAATGACAATCGTCTCTGGATTAGCAAGGAAATTCATTGCGATAAAGCCACCTACGGCCGTTCCAAGAACAAATAGGAGATTCCAGATTTCCTTCTTCCAGTCGTAAGTAAAAAAAGGTATTCCAGCTGGAATACATGCAGCACAGATGTGACGCAAGGAAGAGGAGATTCCAAAGGCCTTATTCCCTAGGATGAGGAGCGCAGGCACGGTGAGTCCAATCATAGGGCCTGCAACATACCAAGGCCAGGATTGAGAAATCCATCCAATAAATTGATTCATAGGTTCTGTATAGGTTTACTAGTTTTATTTTACTTCCAAAATAACTAGGATTTATCTTTTGATTGATATAAACCCAAAAATTGTCTGATACGATTGAATAGTTCTCATTTTTGAACTTACGGCAAGGTGCTCGGGCAAATAGTGGTTTAATATTCAAATTACCCTACAAATCTACCACTCCACCTCCCCAATTCACGGTAATCTTTGTCACAAGACTAGCTAGGCTTGATTTAGAAAGGTTAAAAATTTCAAAAATTCTCGAGTTGGTCTAAAATTTCATAGTTTCGTAGCTCTAATTGAACGAATTAATGCTCACTTACAAGCAAATCAACAACCTCAGCGGTTGGCTTACTTTTGCCATCTCCACGCTCGTATACATTATTACTGTCGAGCAAACAGCTAGTTTTTGGGATCCAGGCGAATTCATTGCCGTATCCTACAAACTGCAAGTTCCCCATCCTCCAGGTGCACCCTTTATGCTGTTGGTATACCGCATGTTTGGATTCTTAGCAATGGGCGACCCCTTGCAGGTGGCCTATTGGATGAATATTGGTAGCGCACTCTTCGCTGGCTTCACCATCCTTTTCCTATTTTGGTCCATCACCTTGATGGGTAAGCGCCTCTTTTCGGTAGTCGAGGGAAAAGAAACCAAAGGACAAACTATCTCCATAATGGGCGCGGGTACGGTGGGAGCTCTAGTATACACCTTTTCGGATAGCTTTTGGTTTTCTGCAGTAGAGGCTGAAGTATATGCCATGTCTTCCTTCTTTACCGCCATTGTTATTTGGGCGTTTTTGAAGTGGAATGTAATCAAAGACCCTAAAGAGGAAAACAGGTGGATGGTATTTATCGCCTATTTAATAGGCCTCTCCATTGGGGTTCACTTGCTCAACTTGGTGACTCTTCCTGCACTTGCATTGATTTATTACTTCAAGAAGTATCAAAAACCAAGTTTAAAAGGAGCCTTTTTTGCAATGTTCTTGGGTGGAATCGCCCTCATCATCATCAATAACTTGATCATTCCTGGTCTCCCAAGTCTTGCAGGGGCCATGGAAATCTGGATGGTCAATTCCATGGGATTACCCTTTGGATCTGGAATCGTGTTTTTTGCCTTACTTTTTATCAGTGCCTTGGTGATTGCGTTCCGTATTTCCATCCAGCGCGATATGGCAGTTTTCAACACCATTTTACTTTCCCTTACTTTTATTCTTATAGGTTATGGGAGCTACGCTTTGATCGTAGTGCGTTCAAATCAAAACCCCATCATCAATGAAAATGCGCCAAAGGACATTATCAGCTACGTCTCCTACTTGAAGCGAGAACAATACGGCTACCGACCCCTCCTTCATGGGCAATACTTTACCGCCACTTTGACTGATCAAGAAGAAGGAGATCCCATCTACATGAAGGGTAAGGATTCCTATGAGATTGTAGATTACGATTTAAAAAATACCTACGATCCCGAAAAAACTACAATTCTCCCACGAATTTACTCCACACAAGAGAGTCATAAGCGGATCTATCGAGCCAAATTGGGTTTGAAAGAAGATCAGGAACCCACGTTCGGGGATAACCTGTATTTCATGTTTAGCCACCAGCTGGGACACATGTATTGGCGTTACTTCCTGTGGAACTTCTCAGGTAGAGAAAGTGACTTTTCAGACGCGAATTGGCTAGGAATTGCTGATGCGTTATCGGACAAGTATCCGGAATACATCACCGATAACAAGGCACACAATAACTACCTCATGCTTCCTTTGATTTTGGGATTGGCAGGCTTTTTCTTCCAAGCGAAGAAAGATCAAAAGTACTTCTATGTCAATCTCATGCTTTTCTTGATGATGGGCGTGGTATTGGTACTCTACCTCAACTCCCCTCCGATTGAACCTAGAGAGCGCGATTACATTTATGTAGGTAGCTTCTATGCCTTTGCCATTTGGATTGGATTGGGTACTCTTGCCCTTGCGCATGGCTTAAATAAGTTTACTAAAAATCTGAGTACTGCTGGAATAGCAGCGACCCTATTGACCTTACCAGTTGCTGGTTTGATGGCATCTGAAAATTGGGACGATCACAACCGAAAAGGCAGGTATTTTTCCGTGGATGCCGCTCGAAATTTCTTGGCTTCGTGTGCTCCAAATGCCATCCTATTTACAGGAGGTGATAACGATACCTTCCCGCTCTGGTATGTGCAGGAGGTGGAAAACTTCCGCACGGATGTTCGCGTGATTGTTTTAAGCTATTTTGATACTGACTGGTATGTGGAACAGATGACCCGACAGGTCAATGAATCCAAAGCATTGCCCTTCTCTCTGGCACCTCAGCGCTATCAAAAAGGTACCAACGATGTCATCTACGTGATGGAAAAAGAAGGACTAGATGCTATTTCTGCACGTGAGTATCTTAAGTTAATCAACAGTGGCTCCGAATTACTCCAAATGAAAACCTCAGGAAAAACTGTGATTAACATGGTTCCTTCCCGAAATTTAATTTTAGATGTAGACAGCAGCTTCCTAGCAAACGATGAAATTGTACCCCCTCAATTCAAGGACCTGTTTGTGCCGCAAATGAACTTACAAGTCGGAGGTAATTATGTCACCAAAGGAACCCTAATGCTACTTGATTTGATCGTAAATAATAATTGGGAACGCCCGATTTATTTCAACAATACCTCCTTGTCTACATTAGGGTTAAACTTAGAGGAGCATGTGGTTATGGAAGGATTGACCTACCGACTACTCCCGATTCGGAAGCCAGACACAATCCGAGAGGAATTGGTGAACACCAAACTGGCAATGAAAAATTTTATGGAGAAATTTGCCTTCAGAGGTATGAATGATTCCAATGTGTACTTGGATGAGGAATACCGCAGATTTACTTCCAACCATCGTAGCGCACTCAATTCCATAGCCCTTGCTCTGATTGAAGAGGATAATCTTGAAGATGCTGCTAAACTTTTGAATTTTGGTCTGGAAACAATTCCTGACAAAGCCGTCCCCTATGACCTGAGCAGTGGCCAATCTGTTTCCTTGTTCTTTGAGGTCGGTGAAGATGAAAAAGCGATGGAGATCGTAGATAAAATTTCAAAACGCTCCCTTGAAATGATCACGTTCTACACCAAGAATGATCTTGGCTACGATAGAGAACTGTTGGTATCGATCGAGATGGTAAAGTTTTTTATTCCATTACTGGAAGAACGTGGCTACACAGAAAAGTCAATTGAACTGAAAAAAAGGTTGGAAAGCCTGATTGGAAAAGAAAGTGAGGATCCAAGTACCATCCGAAGAAGGTAATCAACAGGTCAACGGCTAACAGACCAGAGTCCACGGCTCAGTAAATTGAACTTCAACCCTATTTTAATTATACTAGTAGTTCTTAAGTGAGATTTTATAAATAAGGCCAGCAGAACTAATTCTGCTGGCCTTATTTCATTTAGCTCCTTTCCTACTCGCACAAGTTGAATTTTGTTTATTCACTTTAAAACCAATAACCAAAGAGAATAATGGTTAAAGTTTAAGAAAATGAGCGGTAGACCGTGGACTGTTGTCTGTTTGAAATTATTTTTTCCAGAGGATGTAAAATAAGTCCAGACCTTCCTTTGGATCCTCCACCACAAGGTAATCCTCATGAGAAATAGCTACTACTGCAGCTCCTTGCATCCGATGCAGTCGATTCCTATTGAATCGGTTTAAGAATTCATAGGGCCATCTGAGCACTGAATTAGGCAGTTTATGCTGCAAATCCAGAACATCAAAACGCATGATTTTTTGTACAGACTTACGATTGGCCTCATGGTATGCCCAAACCTTTCCATTTCCCCCTATTCCTTTTGCTTCGATCCTATCAAAAATCGGTTGAGCCAAGTCAATCAATTGCTGTGGGATGTATTCTCGCTCATGCCATGGGTTTCGAGAGAGCGTATGGCTGCTATTTGGAGTAGAAATAATGGCCTTCCCCCCTGGCTTCAGCATTCTGTAGATTTCTTGGAGGAAAAGACGGTCCTCATAGATGTGTTCGATCACCTGAAAGCTCACAATGGTATCGTAGGTGTTATCCTCAATTCCTTCAAACGGAGGTATTACCGCTTGCTTGAATTCAACGCCTGGGTATTTTTGTTGCAAAGTTTGAATTACCTCACCTATTTTATCCAAACCTAAGTACTGGATGGCATGTGGCAACAATTCTTCCACGCCTCTTCCTTCTCCACAGCCGATTTCTAGCAAATTTCCAGAAATCCAGGGTTTAGCAGCAATATAGGCCTTGAGTAATCGTTGATGTATGGGATTGTCGCTGATCAACTTATCTGACGCAATTTCCGTTGTATAGGTAGCCATTAGAAATTTTAGTATTTTGGCAAAAGTAAGGCTAATTTTTAAAACCTGAGAACTAAACCAAATGAATCAAAAGTACTTCAAGCTGCTGCCTTTATTCTTATTTTTAGTTATTCTGTCCCATACCACAGTTGCACAAACAACACTAAGCTCCACAGATCAGGCACTTCGTTATTCCATTTATGCTCGATTGGGGCAAAAAATCATTCCAATTAAGCTTTCCGAAACGGCGTTCAAACTACAGTTTGTAGTGGAAAAAATAGAAGAAAATGCCCGATTGGATACTTATCAATTCAGTTACACGCTTCTTTCTTCCTATGAGGAAGAAATTCGATCAGAAAAAAAAATAAAGCTAAGTACTGAGCAATTGGTGGGAGATACGGAGCGTCATTGGCTTTTCGAAACTAGTGTAGAAATACCTTCCTCACAAGAAACAGCAATTGCATTTTTTGAAGCGGTGGACAGTCGACAAAAAGATACCTACACCACCCATTTGGATTTGAAGGGATCCTTTGTATTTGATCAACCTGATTTTGGCTATTTCTATGCCAATGAGGTTCCATTCGATCAAAGCTACCTAACCAAAGACCAATCGATACTCTTTAAGACAAGTAAGGGGCCTACCCTATTTTCATTTTTTTACCCAAGCACTTTTGCGGTTCCCTTCCCACCCATGGAAACCAGACTTGCCGATGTACCAAAGGAAGTAGTGGTACAAAATCGGGGTGATTTCTTGTCTAATATTCCTAAAACCCTTACAGATGAGGGATATTATTTTTTCCAATCAGACAGCACCGCTTCTACTGGTTTGTTACTTCGAACTGTGCATGAGGCATTCCCTAAAGTCAAAAATTGGAATGAAATGGTAGAAATGGTTACCTACATTTCAACCAAAAAAGAACATGAAAGTCTACTGTTGGCTCAGGACAAAAAAAAGGCTCTAGATGCCTATTGGCTTAATTTGACTCGAAATGAAGAAGTTGCTAAGGATCTTATCCGAAATTACTTCAAGATGGTAGAGTTTTCCAATATTCTGTTTACCGACTTTAAAGAAGGCTGGAAAACAGACAGAGGGATGGTGTACATTGTAATGGGCCCTCCTCAGGAAGTTAATTTTTTTGAAGATCAGGAAGTTTGGTCCTATGCAGGGATAAACGACTCTTCCAAAATTAGGTTTACCTTTACGCGGGTTAAAACAATTCTTAGTCCACATTTCTATACCCTGAACCGATCAAGGGCCTACCAGCCGATTTGGTTCAAAAACATTTCACAATGGAGAAGCGGAAGGATGGCTTTCTAATCGATAAAGGAGCCTTCGACAAAGATTTTATTTTTGGAACCCGAGCAGTGATGGAATCCATCCATGCCGGTAAAGAGATAGACAAAGTATTAGTTCAAAAAGAACTCAATAACGACCTCATCAAGGAGTTACTTCAGCTTTGCAAAGCTGAAAATATTCCAGTAGTGAGGGTCCCTGATGCCAAGCTGAATCGCATCACACGCAAAAATCACCAAGGCGTGATTGCGCAGATGTCCACCATTGCCTATGCCTCTTTGGACAACGTCATTGATCAATGTTATGCTGTGGGCAAAGCACCCTTAATTTTAGTGCTTGATCATTTGACAGACGTACGCAATTTTGGAGCAATCGCCCGTACTGCAGAATGTGCAGGTGTAGATGCCATCGTAATTCCAGAAAAAGGGAGTGCTCAAATCAATTCAGATGCAGTAAAAACCTCGGCAGGAGCCTTGAACTTCATTCCTGTAGCGCGGGTAAAAAACTTATTTTATACCTGCAGAGATTTACAAAAAATGGGATTATCCCTAATCGCAATCACAGAAAAAACCGAAAAACTTATGTATGAGGGAGACTTCGCTTCTCCAGTTGCGCTCATCATGGGCTCAGAGGAAGACGGAATTTCCCAAGAGATCATGGGCATGGTAGATGACCAAGTTAAAATCCCTCTCGCAGGAAATATCGAAAGTTTAAACGTTTCTGTATCAGCTGGAATAGCGATCTACGAGGCTATACGCCAACGCAAAAAATAATAAAAGAGGATTTCAAATGAAATCCTCTCCTTTTTTCTTTGCCTGAGCTACAAAATCTCGAAACTTATTTTCGGCATCTAGCTTACAAATTAGCAGGACATTTTCAGATTCATTGACCAAGAAATGGTCCAATCCTTGAACGACCACGAGCTTGTCGCTATCTGTTTTGATGAAGCAATTTTCAGTTTCATACAAAAGCGCATTCGCTTCTACGACATTATTTTGTTCATCCTTATTACGAAGTTCATGGAGACTTTGCCAGGAACCAATATCTGACCAACCAAAATCACCTAGAACTACAAATACTTGATCTGATTTTTCCATGATGCCATAGTCAATGGAAATATTTTTTAAGGTTGTGTAGGTAGTAGCTATAAAATCTTCCTCAGCACTTGTTCCGAATTGTGATTTTCCTTCTTCAAATGCATCCGATAGGTCTGGCATGTACTGCTTAAAAGCCTCAATTAGGCTTTCTGCCTTCCAAACAAACATGCCAGAATTCCAAACGAAGTCACCACTTTCCAAGAAGGTAGAGGCAAGTTTGGCATTGGGCTTTTCCGTAAAGGTTTTAACTTTCAAAACCTGAGAATATTCAGAATCGGGAAGGTATTGAATGTAGCCATACCCCGTTTCTGGTCTGTTGGGCTTGATCCCTATCGTCAGCAGCCTATTATACACTTGTGCGGCTGAAATTGCCGTAACCAAGGTTTGAAGGAACCTGCCCTCTTGTAGAATCAGGTGATCCGCGGGAGCCACAACTATGGTGGCATCGGGATCCAAATTTGATATTTTATAGGCAGCGTAGGCAAGACAGGCGGCAGTATTTTTCCGTAACGGCTCAGCTAGAATTTGGTGATCAAGAAGCTCTGGTAGTTGTTCGCTTACAAGGCTGGCATGTGCTTGATTGGTGACTACATAAAATTGTTCCGCTGGAGCTATTTCTCTAAATCGATCAAAAGTCATTTGGAGGAGAGTCCTCCCTGTACCTAAGACATCCAAAAACTGCTTGGGCTTGCTGCTTTTGCTGTAGGGCCAAAATCGGGAACCAACCCCTCCGGCCATGATTACAATGTAAGGGTGGTCCTTCATGGAAGCTTAAACAATACCTTCTTTCATTAAGTCATGAATATGCACAAATCCAGCGATTTTCTTACCATCTAAGGCAACCAATTGTGTGATATTGTGCATTTTCATTAAAGAAAAAGCTGCAGTTGCATAGTCTTCAACTGCGATTGATTTGGGATTCAAAGTCATGATATCCTTTGCTTGCAGTTCCTGAATGGCAAGCGTTTTTTGCAGCATTCGCCGTAAATCTCCATCAGTAATGATTCCTTTAAGATCTCCTGACTCGTCAAGCACTGCTGTAGCACCCAATCGCTTGCTTGAAATCTCCACAATAACGGCTGCTAAACTCGCATTTTCTTTCACTGTTGGCAATTGATTGTTGGAGAGTAAGTCCCCTACTTTCAGGTAAAGCTGCTTCCCAAGTGATCCTCCGGGATGGAAACGTGCAAAATCCGAGGAAGTAAACCCACGAGCTTCTAAAAGGCAGATAGCCAAAGCATCCCCTAGTGCCATGTGGACAGTAGTACTCGTAGTGGGAGTTAGATTATGAGGGCATGCCTCTTCGTTGATCGTAGCATTGAGCACAAAGTGTGCATGTTCTGCTAGGAAGGATTGTCTGTTGGATACCAGGGCTACTACCTTGACTCCAAGTTGCTTTACCAAAGGAATAAGTACCTTGATTTCAGCAGTGTTCCCAGATTTTGAAATAAAAAGTACCGTATCGTCTTGCTGTACCATTCCAAGGTCCCCATGAATGGCGTCAGCAGCATGCATGAAGAGTGCCGGGGTACCGGTGGAGTTGAGCGTGGCCACCAGTTTATTGGCTATCCATGCACTTTTTCCCACACCAGTGATCACCAATCGACCTTTGGATTGAAGGAGATGGTACACACAGTTTTCAAAGTCCTCATTTAGGAGGGTAGAAATCTTGGTGATGGCTTCGGATTCATTTAAAAGAACCCGAACGGCGGTGTTTCTAATTTTTTTTGTTAACTTCAATATTACCTGCGTTAAACATTAGTTTTGTACAAAGGTATAAAAGTAATCGTTCAATCTGGTGCCCAGGTAGACATCACCCTCAAAGCCCTTTCTTCTAGTGGAAGAAAAAGTTAAGTTAGACCTCAAGAGAATCTTCGGATTTAGTCAGTTCCGTGGAAACCAAGAACTTATAGTTAATAATTTACTCAACCAGCGGAATACTTTTGTGATCATGCCCACTGGGGCGGGAAAATCGCTGTGCTACCAGTTGCCTGCAGTAGTCAGTGAAGGAACAGCCATCGTCATCTCTCCATTAATTGCCTTGATGAAAAATCAAGTAGATCAGCTAAATGCTATCGGTATAAATGCGCATTTTTTAAATTCTACATTAACAAAATCTGAGGCCACCAAAGTAAAGAATGAGGTTTTGAAAAAGAAAACTAAGTTACTTTATGTGGCACCAGAATCACTCACAAAAGAAGAGAATATTGCATTTTTGAAGGAAGCACATTTAAGTTTTGTCGCCATCGATGAGGCACATTGTATCTCAGAGTGGGGGCATGATTTTCGACCAGAATACCGAAAAATCAAATCCATTGTAGCCCAAATTGCCCCCCAAATGCCGATCATTGCACTGACTGCAACAGCCACTCCAAAGGTGCAGCAAGACATACAGCGCAACTTACAGATGGAGGAGGCGGATTTATTTAAATCCTCTTTCAACCGCACAAACTTGTATTATGAGATTCGGCCAAAGGTCAAAAATGACTCTAAGAAATCACTAATCAAATTCATCAAGCAACACAAAGGAAAGTCTGGCATCATCTATTGCTTGAGTAGAAAAAAGGTAGAGGAGATTGCCGAATTATTGAAAGTCAATCAAATTAATGCTGCTCCCTATCATGCGGGATTAGATTCAGCAGTTCGGATAAAAACCCAAGATGATTTCCTAAATGAAGAGTTGGATGTTATTGTAGCAACCATTGCCTTCGGGATGGGAATTGACAAACCAGATGTCCGGTATGTGATTCACTACGATGTACCCAAATCACTCGAAGGCTATTACCAAGAAACTGGCAGAGCAGGCAGAGATGGTTTAGAAGGGCACTGCCTGATGTTTTACCGCTACGAAGACATCATCAAATTAGATAAGTTCAACAAGGATAAAGCGGTAACGGAACGAGAGAATGCCAAAATCCTCCTGCAGGAAATGTCTGCTTATTCTGAAACAAGTGTCTGTAGGCGAAAATTTATCCTGAATTATTTTGGAGAGATCCTTGAAAAGGATTGTGGCTTTTGTGACAACTGCAAACGAGAACGTGAAACATTTGAGGGAATTCATGGGCTTGGCATTGCCTTGGAAGCAGTGAAGCAAACACAAGAGCGCTTTGGTATTGAGCACTTGGTGAAAGTGATTACAGGTGAAAAAGATGACTACATTATCAGTTATCAACACGATAGACTCCCTGTTTTTGGTAAAGGAAAGGGTGAAAATGAACGGCATTGGACTTCAGTAATTCGTCAAGGAATGATCGCTGCCCTTCTAGAAAAAGATATTGAGAATTTTGGGTTGCTAAAATTAACGCCAAAGGGAGCAAACTTTTTGGAGGACCCCTATTTAATCGAGCTTTATAAAGATCAGGATTTCGAGCAATTGGGAAAGAATGAGGTCGAAGAGGAGCAACTCCAGTCGACCCAAGCCTATGATGAAAAATTATTTGAGCTATTAAAAGTTGAGCGGAAGCGTGTAGCAAAATCAAAAGGGCTTCCCCCCTATGTGATTTTCCAAGATCCTTCCCTCGAAGAGATGGCAACTGTTTATCCTACAACCAAGGAAGAACTTTCCCAAATCAATGGAGTAGGAATGGGAAAAGTAGAAAAGTTTGGCACCTCATTTCTACAAGTCATCCAAAATTATGTATCTGAAAATGAAATAGAAACTGCTTCAGAAGTGGTCATTAAGACCTCAGGAACTCGATCTAAGGTTAAGATTTCGATCATCCAGCAAATTGATCGCAAAATCAATTTGGAAGAAATTGCTCAAAATCTCAATCTTTCCTTGATAGATCTGCTTCAAGAAATTGAACAGATAACCTACAGTGGCACCAGACTAAATATAGACTATTACATCCATCGCATTATGGATGATGAGCGAGAAGATATTCTCTTGGATTACTTCATGAATGCGGAAACAGATCATATTAAGGATGCTTTGAAAGAGCTTGAGGGAGAAGATTTCACGGACGAGGAACTTCGTGTGTACCGAATCAAGTTTATTTCAGAACATGCCAATTAAAAAACGAATCCATGAATATTCTTTTATTGGGTAGTGGAGGTAGGGAGCACGCATTTGCATGGAAGATTGCGCAAAGTCCGCGCTGCAATAAATTTTTTGTTGCCCCCGGCAATCCAGGAACAGCCGAAATCGCAACCAATGTTCCACTGGGCGTAACTGACTTCTCTGGAATTTATACTTTCATTCAATCCCATGACATTGACCTTTTGGTCATTGGACCAGAAGAACCTTTGGTAAAAGGATTGGTGGATTACCTGTACTCCCAAGAAGGAATGGAGCAAGTATTGGTTGTTGGTCCTTCACAATTGGGAGCTACTCTGGAAGGAAGTAAAGATTTTTCCAAACAGTTTATGCTTCGCAATGGAGTTCCTACTGCGGCTTACGCCACATTTCATGCCTATGAATTGGAAGAGGGACTCGCCTATTTAGAAAAGCAATCCCTACCAATTGTGTTGAAAGCGGATGGCTTAGCTGCTGGCAAAGGAGTATTGATCTGCGGAAGTTTAGAAGAAGCAAAAATCTCTTTAAAAGAAATGCTTGTAGATGCTAAATTTGGAGATGCTTCTTCCAAAGTAGTAGTGGAAGAGTTTTTAACGGGGATTGAACTCTCAGTTTTTGTGGCTACGGATGGGATTAGCTACAAAATATTGCCCGAAGCCAAAGATTACAAACGGATTGGCGAAGGAGACACAGGGCTCAATACTGGTGGTATGGGAGCAGTTAGCCCTGTCCCATTTGCAGATGCGGCCTTTTTGAAAAAAGTGGAAGATCAGATAGTCATCCCTAGCATACAGGGATTAGAAAAAGAAAGAATCCCCTACAAAGGATTTCTATTTATCGGTTTGATGAATTCGAATGGTGAACCCTTCGTAATAGAATACAATGTGCGGATGGGTGATCCAGAAACAGAGGCAGTGCTACCACGGATTGAAAGTGATTTTGTAGATTTGCTTGAGGCTATCGCTGGAGGAACTCTTGCAAGCTACAAACTTCAGCTATCTCCCCAAACCTGTGCTACTGTAGTGATGGTTAGTGGTGGATATCCGGAGGAGTACGAAAAGGGATTTTCCATAGCGGTACCTGAAGCAAATTCAGAAACGGTTCTTTTTCATTCTGGTACTGCGCGTAATGAATCAGGGGCGCTGATTAATTCAGGTGGCCGAGTCTTTGCAGTAACAGGGATTGGTGCTAATTTGGAAAATGCCCTAGCTGCTGCTTATGGCAAAGTAAAAAAAATCACTTGGTCAAAATCTCATTACCGAAGAGATATTGGTCAGGATATTTTAAAATTAGGAAGTAAATAATTGGATTTAGAGGCGTAAGCCCTGTAAAAAATAGATATGTCTGGATGTAGTTCATGCTCCACCTCCTCTGGAGGTACTGGAGGATGCCAAAACAATGGCACCTGCGGCACGAGTGATTGCAATAAAATGAATTCTTTTGATTGGCTCACCCAAATGGGTATCCCCCAGCTAGATCAATTTGATGTCGTTGAAGTCAAATTTAAGGGAGGTAGAAAAGAATATTTTAGAAATGTGGACTACTTATCGCTCCACACGGGAGATCCAGTAGTAGTGGATGTACCCAGCGGCCACCATATCGGTCATGTTTCCTTACAAGGTGAGTTGGTCCGTCTCCAAATGCAAAAGCGGAAAGTTAGAAACGACGACAACATCACTCGAATCTATCGGGTAGCCACAGAGAAGGATATGGAGAAATGGGAGGAGGCCAAATCCAGAGAAGTCCCAACTTTGTACAGATGCAAGCAAATTGTGGATGAATATGGCTTAAACATGAAAATGTCTGATGTTGAGTTTCAGGCAGACAATTCCAAAGCAACCTTTTATTATTCAGCGGAGGATCGAATTGATTTTAGGGAGTTGATCAAATCGCTTGCAGGTGAATTTAAGGTGCGCGTAGAAATGCGCCAGATCAGCCTTCGTCAAGAGGCCGGGAGATTAGGTGGCATAGGAGTATGCGGTAGAGAGCTGTGTTGCTCTACCTGGCTAGTAGACTTCAAAAATGTAACCACTTCTGCTGCGCGATACCAAAATCTCTCACTTAATCCCGGAAAATTGAGTGGCCAATGTGGACGTTTGAAATGCTGTCTCAACTATGAGCTTGATACCTACATGGACGCTATCAAGGATATCCCTCAAGTAGAAAAGCCGCTACTGACGGAACAGGGTCCTGCCAAGTTGCAAAAGACAGATATTTTTAGAAAGTTGATGTGGTTTAATTACAACCATGACAACGATTGGATCAGCATCACTTGTGATCGAGTACGCGAAATTCAAGCTTTAAATGAACAAGGTGTGAAGGTTTTTAACCTTAAAGTAGATCAATCGACTGAGGCGGAAGATTTTGCGGCACAGTCTACGCGTGAGTTGGAGTTGCTGGATAAAAAATTCTCGAAAAAGAAAAAGAAAAAGAAGCGGCCTACTGAAGGAAATGGGATGCGCATGAATCAGAACCAAGCTCCTCGTCCTGAGAGTCAAGCTCCAAAAGCTGGAGAGCAGCAACAAGCTGCCCCGATTCAAACTAGACCAGCAGAAGGAAGTCCGTCGCCAAGGCAAGGTGATAAGCGTAAAAAACATAAAAATAAGCCTCGGCCAAACTTCAATGCTGGCAATTCAGATGCAGCAGCTTCCAAAGGAGAATCACCTGCACCTAAGCCTACAAACAACCCATCTGAAACCCCTAAACGGTTTCCTCCAAGAATCAATCAAGGACCAAGTGGTAACCTAGGCAATGACTAAACTCTACCAAACGGCTCTTCTTGGCATCGTTTTGTTCCTGTTTTCTT
>SXYU01000070.1 GCA_005788235.1 Cytophagales bacterium | reverse complement strand
GGTCTTGTAGAGGAAATTTTAACCCAAGTTCCTGAAGAAAAAATAATCTGGGAAGCCCCTCAAAAGTCCCAGCAAGTATGGTTTATCAAGCTGCTGGGAGCTAATGTGAACTTGGGTAACATCAGTCCTGCTGAAGTAATTCCCTTGGAAACCATTCGATTGGGTCTTCGTGGTGATACCTTTGACCATTTTCTCGGAGAAATCAAATTGTAATTAATTTGGCTGAAAGAGTTTTCTTTCAGCCTTTCTTTTTCAGTATGGATACAGTTAAAAAATACGGCTTAACCTACCTCAAAGGTATAGCCATGGGAGCTGCAGATATCGTCCCTGGCGTTTCTGGAGGATCCATTGCACTTATTGCGGGGATCTATCAGGAGCTCTTGGATAGCATCAACGCCTTTAATTTGGACAACTTGTTGTTGTTGAAATCCTTCCGCATCAAGGAATTCTATCTCCGCGCCAATGGCAACTTTCTCTTGAGTCTTTTGACAGGGATCATGACGAGCATCTTTACCCTTTCCGGTGTCATTACCTACTTGATGGAGGTGCATCCCATTCCACTGTGGTCCTTTTTCTCTGGCTTAATTTTGATCTCTGCATTTCTGATTTTAAAAGAGATAAAGAAATGGAATGTTGGGGTGGTTTTAGCAATTGCTGCAGGTACTGCCTTTGCCTGGTGGGTGACCAATTTGCCACCAACCACGACACCTGACGACTATTGGTTTACTTTTGTGGCAGGAGCAATTGCCATTTGTGCCATGATTTTGCCTGGGATTAGCGGGAGCTTTATTCTGTTGATTTTAGGCCAATACGAACGAATCCTCCAGGCTGTATTGGATAGAGATTTTTTGACACTTGCACTTTTTGCCTCAGGGTGTCTCGTCGGCATTCTCTCGTTCAGCAGAGTAGTGTCCTACTTGCTTCGCAAATTCCATACTGCCACCATCGGCCTACTCTCAGGTTTTATGCTGGGTTCTGTCAACGAGCTATGGCCTTGGAAGCTGGTCACTTCTTGGCGAACTTCCTCCAGCGGCAAAGAAGTCCCTTTCCTCTCAGAAAATATTCTTCCCAGCACCTTTGCTGAGAAAGTGGGCGAGTTGCCTCAAGTAGAATGGGCAATTGGGGCATTCTTTTTTGGGATTGGCCTCGTCATTTTTATCGAATGGCTCGCAAGTAAATTGCAGCAAGGATGAGAAAATTTGGCTTGATCGGTTTTCCTTTGGGGCACTCCTTTTCCAAGAAGTATTTTACGGAAAAGTTTAGTCGCGAAGGAATCCAGGGATGCCAATTTGAGCTCTACCCAATACCACGTATTCAAGAATTTACCCAGCTCTTTGCTAGTGAGCCTAGCCTGGAAGGACTTTCGGTAACCATTCCTTACAAGGAACAAGTAATTCCCTACCTAGATGGCTTGGACCCCGCCTGTGCACAAATTGGCGCGGTGAATTGCATCCGAATCCGCGATGGGAAAAAGATCGGCTTCAACACGGATTACTTGGGATTTAAGCAATCCCTACAATCCTGGCTAGGCAGCGAGATTCCCAATGCCCTTGTTTTGGGTACTGGTGGAGCCTCCAAGGCAGTGCAGCAAGCCCTTCGAGACTTAGGCGTTTCCTTTCGGATTGTCTCTAGAAGTCAACAGGAGGGACAGCTTACCTATGCAGAACTCAAGGAGCAGCCTCAGTGGCTTGCCTCCTATCCCTTGATCATCAACACTAGCCCAGTAGGTACTTACCCTCAGGTGAAGGACATGCCAAATATTCCCCTTGAGCTGCTCCATACCGGACATCGAGTATATGATTTGGTATACAATCCTCCAATCACTCGGCTGATGCAAGAATGCATGGCTAGAGGGGGAGCCTCTAAAAATGGCCAAGACATGCTCGAACTACAGGCGGAAGCGGCTTGGAGCATCTGGAATAGTCCATCTTAACTTCCATTTTTTTAAGAAAACTTTAGTAAGGGATCGAGTACCGTTCAACTTGCTTGTTGTTTCTAAATTTTAGAGGTTTGGTTCATGGATATTTTGCAAAAATCACGCTGCCCTTGGTGTTTGGGCTTTCCGGAATACATTGCGTATCACGATCAGGAGTGGGGAGTACCGGTTTATGAGGACCGAACACATTTTGAATTCTTGGTGTTGGAAAGTGCACAGGCAGGCTTGAGCTGGGCGACTATTCTCAAAAAACGGGAAGGCTACCGAAGGGCTTTTGCAGACTTTGACTACCTGCAGGTAGCCCAATTTCCAGACACTTATGTGGATGCCTTGCTTGAAGATAAAGGCATCGTGCGAAATGCATTGAAGATTCGTGCTGCGATCAATAATGCGCAACGCTTTCAGGAGATTCAAGCGGAGTTTGGCACCTTCACTGCCTACATCTGGGGCTTTGTTGGAGGGCAGCCGATTCAACATAAGATCTCTTTAGGTGATCCCTATCTTGTCACATCTCCCGAGTCGGATCGCCTAGCCAAAGACATGAAGAAACGGGGATTTAAATTTTTGGGGAGCACTGTGCTCTATGCCCATTTGCAAGCCACAGGCTTGGTCAATGATCACCTCGAGACCTG
>SXYU01000069.1 GCA_005788235.1 Cytophagales bacterium | reverse complement strand
TTGGAGTAGGTGAAGATTCCTCGATTGCCATAAAACCAATCCAACTCCCCCCCAAAAACCGAGTAAAGATCCTTATACACGGTCAAGTAACGGTAACCTGGGATCATTTCTTCTCCTTTTTTACCTATGGCATCGTAGATGCGTATGTCTTCTCTATTGTAGGTATTGAGATCTTCCTCTGCCCCCGGGCCACGAAGGATCATCCCTCCTGAATTGTGGAAACTCTGGGCTCCTGCGATGTTGGAGTGCTTGCTGACAAACTCCATCACTGCACGATTTTCAGGTAGTGTAAATGGATAGCGCATGGCCCCTCGTTGGATGTAATCTGGCTGCCAGTTCCAACCCCAATCCCGGTTGGGATCATAGTAGCCAATCCCATCTTCATTGACTTCACCATCTCCATCGTTGTCGATTCCTTCTTGACCAAGCATTTCATACTCCCCTACCTGGTCAGGTCCCACTTGCATCAATCTTCTAGAATCCAAAGGATCTTTGATAAATCTACCTGTTGGAGACTTGCGAATCATCATGGTAATGTGTCCATCGCCGTCCAAGTCATCCATTCTATCCTCGCCATTTTTGCCATCGCCATCGTTGTCTAGCACAAGCATTCCTGAGCGGGGCGAACTGGCTGTGTTGGGCTCCTTGAAGAAATTATTTCGAGCATCTGGATTTATGGTCGGCGTAATGTAAAAGGTCTTGTCTTTTAGAAGTTGCTTCACAAACTCATTGTCCCCATGCATCTCGGTCAGGTACCAAGCGACGTAGAGCGAAAATTCCCCCCCCTGCACCTCATTGGAGTGAATGTTGCCATCGATCCACATGGCTGGCTTGTCGGTATCCTTGCCTGTAGCAAAGTCGGTGATGGTCAAGGTCAAGATGTCTCTTCCCTCCACAGACTTCCCAATAGATTCGATTTTGGCAAGTTTAGGATGTGCTACTGCAATTTTTTTCATCAAATCCCAAAGCCCTTCAGCGCTGTAATAGCGATTCCAGGCAATCTCCACTTTAGGCTGGTGGGGCGTGCCGATGGCCCGAAAATAATTTTCTTGTTGTGCACTTACTTTAAAGGAACTTAGCGATAAAGCTCCCAAAGCCAAGGCAGTGAGGGTATGTTTGATATTCATGATCTTCATGGCTTAGAATGTTACAGTTTGGGTTGCAAAACCTGCATGTGGAGCACCTGCTTTCAGTTGCACTGGACCCTTGCCACGCACGATCCAGCTAAAGCTAGTTTTTTCAAATGCACCTAGGGAATCGACGAGCTTCACCTTGTCGCCAGAGATCAGTTGATCTACGGGTACATCAATATCTACCCGTAGCTTTCTGAGCCAACGCGACCGAGTACCCATTTCGGAATGCGTGGGTAGCGGGGAATTGTTAAATAAGTCCACGGTGATTCGAGTGAGCCCATTTCCAAGTGCCTCTGATTTGAGTTGGTGGAGCTCCAATTTTGGCTGCATTGCGGCCAGCTTCAGTATAAAATCATGGTGTTGCTTGGCAATTTCTCCCACTTTTTCAAAGGGAGGATTGACCATCACAAATGGCTTGATGCCACCCACTTCTACTTGTTGGTTAGGAAAATCAGGATGTTTTACTGCAGTCCAGGACACAAATGTATCCTGCTTCAAGGAATCAGACCATGCTAAGAAATTAGCTTCTGCGTTGGTTTTACCCTTGTATTCAGGGTTCCAGTAGGCTGGTGTAGAAAAGCTGTAGCGCGCAAAGTGGAAATAGGCCCATTGGAAAAAATCCCCATCTGTACCTTGATTCGTTTGCTGAAAAGCTTTGGCAGGAACCGTTTTGGTGTAGAGTTCAGACACAAGGGCATTGGTAGCCTGATCTTTTTCTAAAATAGAAGTCACTACGCGCTTGCGCGCATCCCCTGCCGAGTATTTCAAGGGAGTACTCAGGTTGTTGGCAGGAGAAAAGGTCACAAAAGCAAAAATATTCCACTGCTCAAAGAGGTAGTCCAACAGGGCGCGGCTTTCGAGTTGGGACACTGCAATATCCCCTGCTAGCGGCTCAAATACAGGGAATTTGTAGCTGAGCGATTTGTTGAAGGCAATGCCTTCAGTCAGGTCTTCGGCAAATTTGCCGTCCTTGTCGCTATCTACACTTTCTTTGAAAACACGATACTGTCCTGCTTCTCCTTTGGCTCGGTCTGCTTTTACTAGTACCCGAGAATCCTCTTTGGAAGTCGTCCAGTCCCCCATAGGATCTGCAATACGCATCCAGGTAATGAGTCCATCTCCATTTAGGTCGCGGTACCCGTTGTCTCCGGCTATCCCATCTCGGTCGTGATCGATGGCTACAGCATTGCCTCGACGCTCGTACTTCAAGGCATCGTTGTACTGTGCGTAGGCGTCAGGGGAAAGGTTGGGAAACACATAAAACGTTGTGGATTCTAGTGCCTTGGCATGCTCTAATACAAGCTTTTCGGCAAATTGAAGTGCAAGCTCCACGCTTAGCACATGAAATCCTTCCACCCCGCCAACTACTGCGATTGCGGGCTTCTGGTCTTTGTTTCCAGTGCCAATTTTCAGGGCATAAATTTCCTTACCGCCAGCGGTCTTGGTCAGCGTCTTTAACTCCACAGCTGGATTGGCACTGAGTTTTTGGATACGTTGAGCGCTTTGACTGAGTGTGGGGTAGTCGCTTTGGGCAAGGGTATTTCCACAAATCGTCGTTGCCAACAGCAGTCCAAAATAGAAGCATTTTCTCATATTGGGATGTGTTTTTGGATGGATTCAAAGAGTAAATGAAGGAAAAGTTAGGAAAAAATAAAGGGATTCTCCCCTGGAGTTTTTCTGAACCCCAAAAATATAGGTAGGCGGAAGTCGTAGAGGATGAATGGTGAACGGGACGAAGGAACTTGCTTCATGCACAAAAATTGACGTATTTCAAGGATTAATGCACTAGTTATGTACAAAAAACTTGCCCTCGCCATTGCTTTTTCTCCACGAATGGAGGCCCTAATTGCTGAAGCTCGAAAATTGATTCAAATTTTTGAGGGAGAATTGATTTTGATTCATGTCGGTACCAAGACTCCGGAGTTGGAAGCGCAGTTGTCAGAAGTGCTTTCTCGGCATTGTGGGGATCTACAACGAATCAAGACCTTATGGAAGGAAGGCAAGCCCGCGAAGACTATCCTGAAAACCTGTGAGGAAGAAGGAGTAGATCTTTTGATCTTGGGAGCATTGAAAAAAGAAGGATTGCTTACCTATTATGTGGGTTCAGTCGCCAGAAAAGTCATTCGAAAATCCACCTGCTCCGTGTTAACCCTGATTGAGCCCAAGATTAAAACCACCCATTTTTCGAAGGTAGTCATCAATGGAACTGAGCTTGAAATCACCCCTAGAGTAATCGAAAAGGGGTTGAAATTCTGCCGAGCAGAGCAGTCCAACCAAGTTCATATTCTGAATGAAATCAAGATGTATGGTTTCCAGATGGCCACGGCAGCAGAAGGTACTGAGACAGAGGTGGCAACTACGCGACGCAAATTGGTGCAGGAAGAGATCAATTATGTACAAGGAATCTTGGACAGCTTGGAACCCACAGATCTCAAGATAAATATCAAGGTGACTGCGGGAAAATGGGCGGTTGAGTTGGTCCGATTTTGTGAATCGATTGAGTCCGACCTATTGATCATGGGTGTCGATCAAGGGTTTTCGTTTATTGACCGGATATTTCCTCATGACATCGAGGACGTATTGATTGAGTTACCTTGTAATTTATTAATCGTCAAATAAGCAAGCGATGGAAAAACTAACCCACAACGAGGTAGTCATTCTATTACTTCAACTTGCTACTATGCTCGTTTTGGCACGAGTTTTTGCCGAATTTGCTCGAAAATTCAAGCAACCCGCCGTCGTAGGAGAAATCCTTGCTGGAATTATACTTGGCCCAACGATTTTAGGCACTTTTTTTTCGGATGGCTTCGAATTTCTATTTCGATCCTATCCCATGAGCAATATTGCATTGGCAGGATATTCTCAAGTTGCAGTGGTCTTGCTTCTTTTTATTGCAGGCCTTGAAGTAGACTTAAATTTGGTTTTTTCCCAAGGAAAAAGAGCGCTTAACATTAGTTTTTATGGTCTAGTAATTCCCTTTGCTTTTGGCTTTACTGCTCCCTTTTTCTTTGCTGAATTTTTTGGGTTTTCCGAAGGAGACAAACTTCTATTTTCCCTATTTATGGGTACGGCCATGGCGATTAGTGCCTTGCCAGTTATCGTCCGAACCTTGATGGACCTCAACCTTTTCAAAAGTAGGATGGGGATGATGATTGTATCTGCAGCCATGGTAGACGATATTATTGGCTGGATGATCTTCTCGATTATTTTGAGTTTTATGGGAAAAGAAGCCGGGGGAATTGGAATTGGTTATACCATCCTACTCACCGTTGGATTTGCTGCATTCATGGTGACGGTGGGCAAGTCACTTATCAACCGAGCGCTACCTTGGATCAACAAGCGATTGGCTTGGCCAGGTGGACTGATCTCTCTTTCATTAGCTGCATGCTTTTTTGCTGCGGCATTTACTGAATTCATTGGCTTACATGCCATTTTTGGTGCCTTCATCATCGGTATTGCCATAGGCGATTCCGAGCACATGACCGAAAGAGCGAAGGAAATTATCCATCAATTTGTGAATAATATTTTCGCTCC
Organism: Cytophagales bacterium; assembly: GCA_005788235.1. Lineage (GTDB taxonomy): Bacteria > Bacteroidota > Bacteroidia > Cytophagales > Cyclobacteriaceae > Algoriphagus. The sequence continues at coordinate 14,246 of SXYU01000069.1, read as the reverse complement.
AGTTTTTTTTGTAGCCATTGGTTTGAAAGTAAACTTCATTGCCAATTTTGATCCCTTATTGGTGCTCGTCGTCATTTTGGTGGCCTATGCGGGAAAGGTAATCGGTTGTGGCTTTGGCGCCCTTCAAGGTAAACTGGATAAATACGAAGCACTAGCCATCGGCTTTGGGATGAATGCCCGAGGAGCCATGGAAATCATCTTAGGCTTAATTGCCCTCGAAAATGGGCTGATTACTGAAAAACTATTTGTAGCCTTGGTGGTCATGGCATTGGTTACTTCCATGACTTCAGGGCCTTTGATGCGATGGGTAATGAACAAGCGAAAAGAGGGCTTGGAATAAAATCCATTGAACAGATATATGAGGATGCCATCGTTCCTGTATAGTGAATTTTAATCAGAAATCTTCCCTCAATAAATTAAACAAAGGGACTATTTTTGTGCTTTTCATTTGAAATAGTACAAGTCCATGTCTACAAGTCAAGCAAAAATAGGAGTCTTATTGGTTAATTTAGGTACCCCAGACAGCACCAAAACAGGGGATGTGCGCAAGTACCTCCGGGAGTTTTTGATGGATGGACGCGTGATTGATTTTCCCTTTATTCCCCGATGGATGCTGGTCAACCTGATTATTGCCCCCTTCCGAGCCCCTAAATCTGCTGGTGAATATCGAAAATTGTGGACCGATCGCGGCTCCCCACTTTTATTCCATACCCAAGACTTGAAAGACAAGCTGGTTCAAAAGCTTGATTCCAAAAAATACCTCGTAGCCATGGCCATGCGCTACCAGAACCCCAGCATTAAAAAGGCCTTGAATGAGCTAAATGAGGCAAACGTAAAGAAAATTATTGTGCTCCCCTTATTCCCGCAATACGCCTCCGCTACCAACGGATCCGTGATAGATCGGGTGATGGAAATAACCCGTAGCTGGCAGATTATCCCTGAGATGACCTTCGTAAGTAATTACGTAGATCACCCCTTGTTTCTTGAGGCTTGGGCTGAACTCGGACGCGAGGCCATGCAAAAACACAGGTATGACCGATTTCTTTTTTCTTACCATGGCCTCCCCGAACGGCAAATCCGAAAAGGGAGCGTGGATGGACACTGCAAGCTGGGCACCTGCTGCGCCACCTACGGGCTCAAAAATCAATTTTGCTACCGGGCCCAATGCTTCCAAACTACCCGATTGGTAGCTGAAAAACTAGGCGTTCCCGCAGAAAAAGTGATGACCTGCTTTCAATCTCGACTAGGAAAAGATCCTTGGATCAAACCTTACACCGAGGACATTATCAAGGAACTCGCAAAAGAAGGAGTAAAAAAAGTACTCGTTTTCTCCCCTGCCTTTGTCGCAGACTGCCTAGAAACTACCGTAGAAGTAGGCGAAGAATACAAGGAGCAATTTGAGGAACTCGGCGGAGAACACTGGGATCTTGTCCCCAGCCTCAACTCTAACGATACTTGGGTGAGGTGTGTGGAGGATTTGATTCTTTCAAGAAGCTAGAGCCAAGAAGCAAGAAACAAGAGCCAAAATAGACTAAAGTCTGCTGGGCTAAAAAGCCTGCTGCTGACCTAAAGTTGGTTTTCCTCATTTCAACATTCAGAATTGGGCGTTCAACATTCGACATTAATGAGTAGCAAGTATGTAGAGGTAAGATAATCCTGCTCCTATGCTAAGTTTTTAAAACAGCAGGACCTAGTCTAATTTCTTGCTTCTTGTATTTTGTATCTCGTATTTCGTATTTCCACAGTTTCCCTTACCTCTCATTGTCCAAATCCTCCTCCCAAACCTTACTTATCCTCGGCGTAATCTTGATCTCGATCAACCTGCGCACCTCTATTGCTTCAGTAGGGCCACTTATCCCATTTATTCGGGAAGACCTTGGAATTTCCAATGGGGCGGCAGGATTTTTGACCACGCTTAGCCTGATTACTTTTGCCCTTTTTTCGTTGTTTGCTCCTAGCATTGGGAAGAAGCTGGGATTAGGAAAGGCCATTTTTCTTGGAATACTCCTGCTAGCCATAGGCGTAGTCACTCGGGTGCAAGGAGGAATTGCCTTACTTTACCTAGGCACAGCCCTGACAGGAATAGGAATTGTGACTGCCAATGTGTTGATGATTCCATTTTTTAAGGCCCGAATACCAGATAAAATTGGCTTGATGACCGCACTGCTCTCTACCGGAATGTCCTTATTTGCTGCCATCGCTTCAGGAATTAGTGTGCCCTTAGCGGAGGGGCTTGGATTGGGATGGAGAGGAGCCCTTCTTTCCTGGGTGGGCTTGATGGCACTTGCACTTATTGCCTGGATTCCACAGCTATCTCCTCCCAAATCCAAGAGCAGTGTCGAGGTGCTAGCAGGAAAAAATGTATGGAAATCCCGCCTTGCCTGGCAGGTCACTGGATTTATGGGAGCCCAATCGGTCATGTACTTTACCCTAATTACCTGGCTGCCCGACCTGTTGATCGCTCGAGGGATGACTCCAGTAAATGCGGGAATAGCCCTCTTCTACATGCAATTGATATCTTTGATCGGTGCTTTCTTTGCCCCAAACCTCCTGATGCGCCTGCCTCAACAATCAGGTGTGGTAGTGGCCGTAGGCGTTGGCTACCTAATCGGCTATGGAGCCCTTTTTATTCACCACGAGCTCCTTACTTTTGCAGCCCTGACCGTGATCGGAATCGGTAGCGGAGCAAGCTTGAGCATTGCCTACACCTTGATTTCTATGCGCACAGCAGAGGCCTTGACCACCTCTAGGCTTTCTGGAATGGTGCAGTCGGCAGGTTATGTCTTAGCCGCCTTAGGACCTCTAGTTTTTGGTATTTTTTTGGATGTATTTGGCAACTGGAACCTGCTGATTTGGTTTCTCTTGGCTATGACCTTGCAATTTTTGATTTTGGGTATCGCCGCCGGTAGAGATCAAAAAATCTAAGCCCAGATTCTTCCCTTTTCCTACCTGCCTCTGCAAAGAAAGCAGTATTTTTGTACTATCAATTTCTCAATTCCATGCAAGATCTAATCCAGACCCTAGGTATCCCCGACGCCCTATTTGACTACCTGATCATGCCTTTGCTAATCTTTATGGCACGCGTGGCAGATGTCTCCATCAACACGCTGCGCTTCATGTTTATGATGAACGGCAAAAAAAACATCGTTCCCATTTTGGGGTTTTTTGAGGCATTGATTTGGCTCTTGGCAATCGGACAAATTTTCCAAAATATAGACAACCCGCTTTCTTACCTGGCTTATGCAGGGGGCTTTGCCATGGGAAATTACGTAGGCATGACCTTGGATGAAAAATTGGCTTTAGGAAGGGTATTGGTTCGGGTAATTACACCGAACTCCCTACCCGTCTTGCTTGAGTTTATGAAAGAAAATAACTACCGCTTCACTAGCGTGGATGCAGAAGGACGATTCGGCAAGGTCAACCTTTTATTTACGGTTATGAAGCGGGACCAGCTGCCTGAATTTATCTCTAGGGTAAAGCAAATGGATGAAAAGGCATTTTACACCATAGAAAGTGTGAAGCGCGTGTCTGAGGACGAATTCAATATTATGGATGACAAGCCTCGATTCCGCACTCGCCTTTTCAATCGAGCCCGAACCTAATGGGCAACAGCTGGTTTCAATTTCAGCAATTTCGGGTGGAGCAAGACCGCTGTGCCATGAAAATCAGTACCGATGCCGTGCTACTCGGTACGATGGTCCAAAGCAATTCACCCAAGCGTATTTTGGATATCGGCACAGGAACAGCTGTGATCGCCCTAATGTTGGCCCAGCGCTTTTCTCAAGCGAGCATTACCGCAGTGGAACTAGATTCCGAAGCAGCAAGCCAGGCAAGGGAAAATTGCGAACAGAGCCCTTTTTCTCAACGGCTTACGGTAATGCAAGGTAGGTTCCAAGATTTCCAAGAAGAGAAATACTTTGACCTGCTAGTAAGCAATCCTCCCTTTTTTCCGGATCACCTCCCCGCTGGCGACCCTAAGAGACACCAAGCCCTACACACACAAAGCTTGTCCTTTGAAGAGCTTTTACAGAAAGCAAGTCAACTCCTTGCACCATCAGGATCTTTCTGGGTTATTTTGCCTCCAAGGCAAATGCAGGATTTTTTCCAATGTGCAAAAGGCAATGGGCTTTTTCCCTGTGCTCGAGTGCTCATTCGAGACAATGCCCTTAAGTCAGTCCATCGAGAAGTGGTTGGCTTTACGTTTACGGAGTTCTTACCAAGCGTTCGACCTATGGAGCTGCTTCTAAAAAATCAAGATGGCAGTTATTCAGAGGATTATAGAAACTTGATTTCTGGATTTTTATTGGGTTTTTAACAAAAATCCTCTTTTTATATTTCTATTTCTTTCAAGTTACTACCAAATGATTGTTCCCACTCTTTAAAATTCTATTTTTGTTAGCTGACTAGACCACTATCCTATGCAAAAAATACGCGCTGCATTTGTTTTTTTTATGCTGTTCGCCTCCTGGTCCTGTACTGAGGAAGAGAACACGCCAGTTCTTGTTTCGACAGAAGATATCTTGTTTGTGGGTGGCGATAAACTACGTGTGTCGGGCAGACTCCTTACCAACCGTGAAGTTTTTGCCGAAGATCATGGATTTGTCTTCTCTACCGACGCCTCCTTCTCCAGCCCCATCTTGCTATCCTTGGGAGAAAAAAAAGAGCCGGGACGATTTATTGGAGAAAAAAGTGGGTTTAAAATTGGACAAACCTATTTTGTAAAAGCCTTTGCTGAGGTAGATGGCCAACGCTTGGAAGGTCAGGCCGTTGAATTAAAAACATTGACCCCCTCGATTTCGAGTTTTTCTCCCATCTATTCCTCAGCCGGAAATGAAATGACTATTGAAGGCAAAAATTTTCCGGAAAGCACCCAAGTATTCTTCGGCAGCCAGCAGGCTCAAGTAATCAAAAACGTTTTTGAATCGAAAATTACAGTAAAAATTCCACCTGCATCTGGACAGGTACTGGTGCCTATCAAGTTGCTCATCCAAAATAAAGAGTACAGCATTTCCACTCCATTTGAGTACCAAGCTGGAAAATACAGCAAGGTAACCGACTTCCCCGGTAACCTTCGGATTTACGACCTCAACTATTTTTCAAATAATTCTGGGTTCCACGTTGGGCTGGGAAGAATTAAATTTGGGGATAATTACGCTGGATTCCAGAGATTCAATGTAGCCACTGGAAGCTGGTCTGAAGTGAGTTTTCCTGGCAATGGTCGGAGATTTGGTTTTTCTTCCTCCAACTACCTCGGTGGTGGTGCTGTGGAGCCAGCTCGCGATCAGTTTGTGTACGACCGTAGCTTTTGGAAAATCAACGGAAGCACCTTCGAGCGCCTTGGCAACCTTCCTTTCAACTCCCGCGATGCCTTGGCTGTGGACTGGGATGGAGGCTTACTTCTGTTTGGAGGTTTGGACGGTGCCTCTCTTCTTGTGCGTGCTTACGACCCAGTACAGCAGATATGGTCGACCAAACGCAATGCCCCAATCGCTCTGGGACGCAACGCCGCAGCCTTTGCCCGAGCTACCCGGGTGATTGTCTTGGGAAGCAACGGACAGGTATGGGAGTATAATCCACCACTCGACAGCTGGCAGCTATTGACTACCTATCCAGGTAACAAAGGACAAGGGTACCCCATCGCAGAAGTCATCGGATCAAAAGCCTATTTGGGATTATTTAGAGCAACTCAAGAGCTCTGGGAACTGAACCTAGAGACGCTCACCTGGAAAGTAAAAAATCAAATCATTGGTTTCCCTCAAAGTATCAACAGCGGCCACTTCCAATTTAATGGCTCGATTTATTTTCTCCGTGCCCCCGAGGAATCCGTAAGTGGGTCCTTACCTATGGAATTGTACAAATTTGACCCAAATGCGATCTAAGCCTACCTCCATGAAAAAAATATACCTACTTATCTTTTTGTTTTTTGGGCTTACAGCGGTGTGGGCCCAAACTCCCTCAGTAAAGCGGGAGGTAGTCGGTCGTGATATCGGTCAACTCAAAGGCATCAAGCTTTCGGGGAGAATCACAGACGAAATCACAGGGGAAGCTCTTGTCGGTGCTACTGTACGAGTTCCTGAATTAGACCTTACCCGAATTACAGATGCCAACGGAAGTTTTGAGTTTGAAGTATCTCGAGCCGAGTACACGTTGGAGTTTCGATATGTGGGTTATGAAACCAAAATTTACCCCATCACAGCAGTTGGAGAAGGAAGGCTCACTATTAAGATGCTCCAAGAGGATTTCACACTGGATGATGTGGTGATCTACGGCAGTGATCCGGAGAAAAATATCCGATCCACCAACATGGGCGCTGTAACGCTTAGTGTAAACACGATGCGTGAACTACCTCCATTTATGGGAGAAATCGACATCGTAAGATCTCTCGCTACCCTTCCTGGTGTCAGTCAAGTGGGAGAAGCCTCCTCAGGGCTCAATGTTCGTGGAGGTGGCGTTGATCAAAACTTGATTCAATTTGCAGGTGCCCCCATCTACAATCCTTCTCACATGTTTGGCCTCTTCACCGCATTCAATCCAGACATGGTCAACGACGTCACGCTCTACAAGGCGGTGGTTCCTTCCCGATTTGGGGGTAGAAGCTCAGCTATTTTGGACATTCTTCCAAAAGCAGGTAGCATAGAAAAATGGGGTGGTGACATCATGGCGAGCAACTTCTCCGGAAAGCTCTCCCTCAATGGGCCCCTGATCAAGGATAAGGTATCCATCCTTGGAGGATTCCGAATTTCCTACATCAACTGGCTATTGCAATCACTTAGCAATACCACTCTAAATAGCTCCAATGCTAATTTTTACGATGGCAACTTGGTCATCAGCGCACCCTTATCTGAAAACAACGAGTTTACCTACAGCTACTACACCAGCTACGACGACTTTGCCTTTGCCTCGGACACGACCATCTCTTGGCAAAACAATGCTCATTCCTTGCAGTGGAAAAGTAAACTGAGTGAAAAACTCAACCTAGAAACTCTTGGCTTTTATTCCCTTTATGACTACGGAATCTTCAATCAATCGGGGCTAAACAACTTTGAAATCAACTCCAACATCAAAGACATAGGAGGAAGAACCTTTTTTACCTACAGCTTAAGCCCTACCCAAACCATCACGACAGGAGCGGAATTCAAGCAGATAAGTGTGCAACCAGGAGAGCTAATACCCACAGGCACCGAGGCGGACCTGCTCCCAAAAAAGGTGCAAAATGAATTTGGTCGAGAAGGCGCCGCACACTTCCAGCACGAGCTGGAGCTAGGCGAAAAAATTGGGCTTACCTACGGGTTACGCTACGACTTATACCAATACCTAGGTGCCCGCAAGGTACGCAGCTACCAAGAAGGTACACCGGTGTCTGACGGATCAGCCATTGGGGAAACAAACTATGCGAAGGACGAAGTCATCCAAACTTACGATGGACTTGCACCTCGCGCATCTTTCCGCTACTCCTTCAGCAAGACCAGTTCGGTGAAATTGGGCTACAACAAAATGTATCAGTTTATCCACCTCATCTCCAATACCGCAACTATCGCCCCTTCAGATGTGTGGAAACTCAGTGATGGGTTTTTGAAGCCTCAAATTGCAGACCAGCTTTCCTTGGGTTATTACAACAATTTCAAGGGAAACATCTTTGAAACTTCCATAGAAGTTTATTACAAAGACCTTCAAAATGTGGTAGAGTACAAGGACGGAGCCAACCTGATTTTACAAAACCACCTAGAAACCGAGCTCATCCCTGCGCAAGGGCAATCTTATGGACTAGAATTGTATGTTAAGAAAAACTTGGGCACCTTGACCGGCTGGATTTCCTATACCTATTCCCGTTCCTTGCGACGCGTGATTACCCCCTTTGAAGAGGAAAATATCAACAATGGGGCCTGGTATGCCTCTAACTTTGACAAGCCACATGATTTGACCCTCATCGGCAACTACAAGGTGAGTACCAACACCTCAATTTCGGCCACCTTTGCCTACAGTACTGGTAGACCCATTACCTTCCCAGAGGCAAAATTTGATTATTCAGGAAACAATCTGGCCTACTTTAACAGCCGAAATCAACAACGGCTTCCTGACTTTCATCGACTTGATTTTTCTGTCAACTTCAAGCTGAAAGGTACTGGGAAGTTTTTTGAGGGAGATTGGACCTTCTCTGTCCTCAATGTTTATGGACGTAAAAATCCATTTTCTATCTTCTTTGACGATGCCGCCAGCCAACCGCCACAAGCCTTCCGATTGGCTCTTTTGGGCATCCCACTTCCAAGTTTAAGTTACGCCATTAGCTTCTAAAGCCATGTTGAAAAGACTAATCTATTTAATTCTAATACTTCCAATGGCCTGTGTCGACCCCTATGAGGTTGAGGTACCAGAAGGAGAACAATTGCTCACCGTTGAAGGCATCATTTCCACGGGACCTGGACCACATGCCATTACCCTCACCCGCAGTGCCACCTACGGCAGTATTTTTGAAGGGCTGATTCGCCCAGTTTCCTTGGCTACAGTGGTAGTCCGAGACAACGAGGGCAATGTTACCTTCCTCACTGAAGGAACAGAAGCCAAAGGAACCTATTTTACTCCTGCTAATTTTTCAGCTCGGGTAGGTAGGTCCTATACTTTGCAGATACAGACCGTTGAAGGGAAGGTATATTCCTCCACACCCGAACGGGTGGCAGCTGTACCAGCAATCCAATCCTTAAATATTCGGACCGTCACCGTACCCACGGAAGGAAGCGATGTGCCTAAATCTGGAATCCAACTCCTCGTAGAACTCAAGGACCCAGCCGATGAAAATAATTTTTACTTTTGGAGAAATGGTCCCGCGGTCTACATCTTAGAAACAAGACCAGATTTATTTACACCAAGGCCTTCCCCTGCAAATCCAAATCGAACCCCTCAGCCTAAGGATTGTTGTGTACAGTGCTTCCGCTACGAAGCAGGTAACAATCAGAGCCTTTTTGTAGTCAATGACGACAACTTCAATGGCCTAAGCACCCGTATCCCTGCCTCCTTTATCGCAGACGATGGGATTCGATTTGTCAACAAGTATCGAATGGACCTCAAGCAGTACAGCATCTCCCAAGGAGCCTATCGATTTCTCCGCTTAGTCAAGCAGCAAGCAGAAATCTCGGGATCTATTTTTGATCCACCTCCGGCAAACTTGCGAGGCAACATGATTAGTTTGGACAATCCCGATGAGGTAGTGCTCGGATACTTTATGGCAGGAGGAGAGACCTCCCGTCGCATCTATATAGATAAAAATGACTTGACCTTTAAACAAAATCGAGCCATCATTCCAGACGATTGTCGCGTGATTTCAGGAGCATTTATTGATCCGCCTGCAGACTGGAGACCCTAAAAACAAAAAGAGACCAATAAGCAATTGGTCTCTTTTTGTTTTTACAATTAACTGTATGGAAATAAGGTTTGAAGTTCCATAAAATGGGCTGTGGACCGTGGACTATTGACAATTACTTTTACTGAATCAATTCACTACCCGCTCTTCAAACCGAATTCCTTCTTTTTCCAAAGCCTTCAAAATCGGGAGATACAATTCTGGAACAACAGGTAGTTGCAAACCACGAAGGGAAAATTCGCCTTTCAAAAAGAGGTCTACTGCCATGGCCAAAGGAAGGCCTACGTTTTTGGCCATAGCAGTATACACCGCATCTTGACCGATATCAACCAAACTAGAAATGATTTTTTTGATTCCAGTTTGGGTTTGAATCTCAAACTGATGCTGCATCACAATCAGGTCCCGGTCAGTTGGCTGAAGCGCCCACTGTTCCTCTAAAATCGCTTGCAACAATTGTGCTGGGCTACCTTCGGTAACGGGAAGTGGATTGGACTCAAATAACCCTAACCACTGCAATTTTTCAAAGGTGGAAAAATCTAAGTCCGGGATTAATTCTGACAACTTTTCCTCCACAGAAAAATCATCAGACCAGGGAAGGAAGGTGTTGACAAACTGTCGGTAGGTACTCCCCGCTGGTAGCTGGAGCTGGCTTGAGTCATCCGTGAGACCAAGTTGCACCAAGACATCCCATGCCTTGCAAAACCCAGCACGCCGGAGAGTTCCCCGAAGCAAAGTAGCAACCCCTTCAAGCCCATAAATATGCTGGTAACTGAGGGAATCCCGATTGGGATAGCCATCAAACTCACCTAAATCGGGAAAATTAACTGTTTCTACCCGTTTGAAAAGCTGGTGATATGGAACAATCTTGATCTCGCCATGATCGAGATATTTGGAGGTTCCTTGGCCTGCCAACACTACATTCCTGGGGTTCCAAGTAAACTTATATTTCCAGGGATTGTCTTCACTTTGGGGGGCCAGCAGTCCCCCGCAATAGGAGGTAAAGGAACGAATCACTTCCCCCTTTGCTTTGGCCTCATGGATGATTTTGAGAGCAGACATGTGGTCAATTCCTGGATCTAGACCACATTCGTTGAGAAAAAGAAGACCTTTGGCTTCGATATCCAACCGCATACCGCGCAGCGCTTCACTTTCGTAAGAAGCAGTAAAAAAATGTTTGCCTAGCTTCAAGCAATCTGCTGCCACTACTGGATGGAGTCCTGCAGGAAGCATAGATATGACCACATCTGCTTGGTCAATTAACTTCCTTCTAGAATCCTGTTCCTCCAATTTCACCGCTACAGCTTGAGTATTCATTCGCCCCTGAAGCTTGGATGCTGCCAAAGTTGGATCCAAATCGGCTACGAGGAGCTGGCGACCTCCCCCAACACAGGAATCGGCGAGGTAATCAATCAGGAAGGTGGCAGATTTGCCTGCTCCAAAAATCAAAATGGTGGACATGGGCTTGAAAATATTCGGTTAAAGTTGCTCCTTTTTTTTGGGTCGAAAAAAGGAAGGCTAAAGAATTAAGGAACATTTGCGTACTTTAATCGTTAGTTCCTATCCAAACCATTACTATTTGTGAAAAAAATTATTGATACGGTTGAGTTGGAAGAACTCACTTTTTCAGAATTGGATCCCCGAGAAGCCGCATTAGTCCTCCGGGCACAGGAAATTTCCACAAAAGCCTATGCCCCCTATTCCAAATTTCAGGTAGGTGCGGCAATATTACTCGCCAATGGGGAGGTTTACCAATCTTCGAATCAAGAGAATGTAAGTTTCCCGGTAGGCACCTGCGCAGAGCGGTTACTTCTAGGATATGTAGGAGCCAACTTTCCTGAACAGGCTCCACAAACGCTTGCCATTGTAGCTCGGCGCGAAGGAGACATCGACTGGGCTGGAGTCTCTCCTTGTGGCATGTGTCGGCAGGCAATCAATGAAACTGAAAATCGGTACCAAATCCCAATTACCATCCTATTGGCGCAACCCAAGGGAATTGTTCTTCGATTCCAAGGGATACGCCACTTGCTTCCACTCAAGTTTGACGATCTCCACAGTTAGACGTGAAAAAATCCCTTCAGTTTTCTTATGAAACCTCCTATTTCCTCTCGCATGAACCGACAGGAAAGGAACAAGAGATTTGGATTGTACTGCACGGCTATGGACAATTGGCAGAATTTTTTATTCGGAAATTTATCCCACATGCTTCAGAAAACAGGCTATTTATCGCTCCTGAGGGCACCAATCACAACTACCTCAAGGATTTTCAGGGACGGGTGGGGGCCAACTGGATGACGAGCTATCAGCGGGAAACTGCCATTGCCAACAACCATAGGTACCTAAATCGGATGATGGAGAAGATCCTCTCCGCATTCGAACAGGCACCGCATATCCATCTCCTTGGATTTTCGCAAGGCGCAGCGACCGGCACCCGATGGGCTAGCCAATGGAAGGGTAAACTTGATTCCCTTATTCTTTGGAGCGGAGGCTTTGCTCATGACCTTGCACTAGAAGTGGCAAAAGAAAAATTCGCAACTACAACAGTGATTTTGGTCCACGGATTAGACGATGAGTTGGTGACTGAGGAAAGTAAGAAACGACAAGAGGAGCTTCTTTTTGAGCTAGGTAAGCCAATAAACCTACTTACTTTTTCTGGAGGGCATGAACTAGCCCCTCAAATGTTAGAAAGAATTATAAATCAAGGGTTTTAGGCTTATTTTTTTGCTTAGAACTTGCATTTTTAAAAACAATTTGTTGAACTTTCGTCTAATCGTACTTTTAAAATATTTTGAACTTTGTCCATGCTTTCGCTTACTGAAAAAGAGGTAGATATAATCGCTACCCAATTGCTTAAAGGCAATGTGTGTTTCTATCAGGTTGACAAGAAGAAAATCCATCACTTACCTGATGATGAAGATCACTTCAACTACGACCTAACCCCTGAGGAGGAAGATATCCTCGACGAAATCGAAGATCAACCAGACAATTTTGCAGAATTTACCAAGCTAGAACCTTCTCAAGAGCACCAGCTCATGCAGGACTTTGTGGACCGCAAAGTCAAAGAGCGTACCCTCGCAGAGGATTTAGTGAGTGCACTAAGCAATCCCAAAGCGACAACTGCTTTCAGATTTCTCTTGGATGGCTCCAAATACAAGGAAGAATGGGCGGAATTTCTCCGTGGCAAATACCAAGACTGGATCAAGGAACAAGTAGATGCCTTCAACTACGCCGAAGATTAATTGAATCCACCGCTTCAAGATTTACCCTCTAGAGCGGTTTTTTTTGTCCAGTTGCTTATAATCAATACCTCATCCTTTTTTGCTCTTTTCATGAAAAAACTACTCTTTTTTCTTCCCCTTCTTTTTGTAGTTCAGCTTATTCATGCCCAAACTTGGGACTGGGGAGGACCATTAGATCCACAGCAAGCAAAATTTCAAATCCAGCAGTACCGACTCGAGATTGAAATTTTTCCAGAAACGCAGTCCATTACTGGACAATCTACCATCACCTTTTTGGCCAGTGAAAAGCTCAATACGCTTCGGTTTCAATTAATTGATCACTACCAAGTAAGCAAAGTGCTCATGGATGGTAAAGTCGTTGAATTTTCCCATCAAAATGACCTTTTAGATATCCTTCCCATAGACTGCACCTGCAACCAGGTTCAGATCTTTTACGAGGGTCCAACTCCTATCGCTCAGAATCCTCCTTGGACCGGAGGCTTTACCTGGGAAAAAGATCATTTGGGTAACCATTGGATGGGGTTGTCCTCCCAAGGTGAGGGAGCAAAGCTTTTTATGCCCGCCTTAGACCACCCCTCAAGTGAGCCTCATCAAGGTGTGGAATTACTCTTCACGGTGCCCAAACCCTATTTTGTCGCTTCCAACGGACGATTGATCCAAACCCAAGATCAGGGTCAAAAACTGCGCTACCACTGGAAAACGGAATACCCGATCAACAATTACAATATCAACTTTACCCTTGGCATTTTTGAAAAAGCGGAAACCGAGTTTCGTTCCAGCTCTGGAGCAGTAATTCCGATGGTAGTGTGGGTACTCCAGGAAAACAAACCCAAGGCAAAGGACCTGCTAGAGGTCCTTCGAGTAAGTGCTCAAACGCATGAAAAATACTTTGGCCCTTTTCCATTCCCTGAGGATAAAATCGCAGTTGTCGAAACTCCCTATCTAGGAATGGAACACCAAACCATCAATGCCTATGGAAATAACTTTCAATTTATACCCATGGGTGAGGTAAAGTATGACTGGCTTCTCCACCACGAACTGGGACACGAATGGTTTGGCAACAAGGTTTCGGTAGGCGACTGGGCTGACATGTGGATACACGAGGGCCTTACCGCCTATGGGGACTGGCTATTTTATTGGGAACATGGAGGACCGGAGGCTTACTTCAAAAAAGCGCGGTCCGAGGCCCGAGGAATTCCGCATGCCCGACCTGTAGTCAGTCCTCCCAACTCCACCGAAAAGACGGCCTACCATCCGGAGATTTATACCAAGGGAGCCATGGTCATTCATTCCCTGCGCGGGGTTTTGGGAGATTCCCTTTTTTTTCCTGCTCTAAAAGCCTTTGCCAGTGAAGAGCAGTTTACTTACTTAAATCGGGTGACTACTAAAGATTTTACCGATTTTGTCCAGCATTATACTAGGCAAAATTTGGAAGGGTTTTTTAAGCTTTACCTGGAAACCACAGCCTTGCCTATGGTGAAGGTAAGCAAACAAGGAAAGTCGGGATACCGAATTGCCTTGGAAGGTATTGACTTTGAAATGCCGGTGGAAGTCAACACCTCGGAGGGTAGTCAAAAACTCTTGGTTGGAAAAAAGGGAGTTTTGGTCACTAGCAACAGCTTACCTGAGGTGGACCCAAGGGGCTGGCTGATGCT